>NZ_JASJWL010000031.1:0-53815 GCF_035019225.1 Pseudomonas sp. CCC4.1
AGATGTGTATAAGAGACAGGCCTTGGGTGCAATAAAAAGCTCGGCCTGGGCGGGGGGTGGTGCCGTATTCGGTGCGGGCATGGCCGCGGCTTACTGTTGGGTACACGGTGACGGCGATGCGGATGGCGACGGTGTTCCGGACAGTCGCGACAAGTGCCCTGATACGCCCCAAGGCGTGAAAGTCGATGCTGCGGGCTGCCCGATTGTGGCCGTGGTGGTGGTTGAAGAAGTGGTGGTCGTCAAGCAAGAGGCTATTGTAGTACGTGATGTGAATTTCGAATTCAACTCTGCCCGGTTGACTGCGGCGGACAAGGAAAAGCTCAATATCATAGCCGCGCGCCTGAAAAAAGACGCCGCCAACGCCCAGTTGAAGGTCACAGGGTATACCGACAGTGTGGGCAATGAGGCCTACAACCTGAAACTGTCCAAGGCACGGGCGCAGTCGGTGGTTGAGTACTTGATCGACAGCGGTGTACCGCGCAGCCAGTTTGTTTCCGTGGAGGGAGCCGGTGAGTCGAACCCTGTGGCCAGCAATCAGACCCCTGAGGGCCGCGCCCAAAACAGACGTACCGAGATTCTGATCATTCGTTAACCCTTGGTATCGCCGCGGTTTTGCCCGGGCCAGTCGAAGTTGCGGCGAATCTTTTTATGACGGTCTATGGCGTCCTGCTTGTACAAGCCGTTAATGTGCGCCAAAGAACATGCTAAAGGCGGATGTATGAGGGTGCTTTGGGGGCTGGGTAAAGCATTGACACTGATAGTTTGGGCCTTGGTGCTGAGTAATCTGTACCAGCCCTTGGTCTACCCGTTCGATGTGCTGATCAACCTTGTTGGCAGCCTGTTGGTGCTGACCCATGGGCTTGAGGTGCTCTTGTTCAAAGGTCGCCTGCAAGGCCGCCGCCATCCCTGGCGTGATCGCCTGTTGATTCTTGTGTTTGGAATTTTTCACGCACATACCCTTCCTGCCTCCTGCGAACGAGATTCCAGCCATGCGTAAGTTATGTTTGTTGGCTGCCTTGTGCAGCCCTTTTGCTCAGGCCGAGGTCGTCTCGGTCGAGGCCAACTCGATGATGCGCCTGCCCGCTAACGTCAGTGTATTGCGCCTGGAAAAGCTCGATGTTGCTGACTACGGGACGTTATTGATTCCAGCGGGGATCACCCAGGTCGATATCGACCAACTGCAGCTGGGTCGTGAAGCACGCATCACTATCGTTCCTGCCGAGCACGGCATCGCGCTGCGGGTGGCGCGTGCCGAACTGGGCGAGGGCAGCCAGATCAATGCCCGTGGCGCCACCGGTACCTTTGAAAAGCCTGCGCGGCCAGCCCGGGACCTGAGCCTGCGAATTGAGTCATTGCAAGCGCCGCAACTGTCCATTGATGCCCGTGGCGGTACGGGAGCGCCGGGTTTTGCCGGGCTTGATGGCGGTAATGGCGAAGAGCCAGGCTGTACTTGGGGCGCGGCGGGCTCCGGAGCCAATGGTGACAATGGAGGTGACGGGCAACCGGGTGCGGCCGGCGGGCAGGTGCGGGTTGAGCTGCCGCGTGACTACCCGGCCGAACAGGTCCGTGTGCGGGTTGACGGCGGTACGGGCGGCAAGCCCGGCGAGGCCGGACGGGCTGGCGCAGGCGGCAAAGCCAAGGGCTGTGTGGTGTATCGCACCGATGGCGGCAAGTCCGGCAAGCCGGGCCTGGCCGGGCAGCCGGGGGAAGCGGGTACGGCAGGTGCTGTGACTATCCAGCGGTTGTAACCTGTGCACGGCACGCAATATCCGCTGAGGCGCTAAGCGCAGATTGCGCAACACATTCACTCCAAACAGGCCGGCCGGTCGGCCGCCTCGGGGGCGCTGTGCTTTTGATCTGCCTGCCCTCCCGGGAGGGCGAGTGGAGGTTCTGTGGAGTGGGTCGGCCGGCATGGATGCCGGGAGAGCCGCGATGGGCCATGGATGGCCCGTGGCGGCGTGCCCACGGAACAGGACCGGAGCGAGTGAACCTGAGCGCAGCGAAGGCCGTACGATGGGGCGCAAGCGCTTTGGTTACTTTGCCGCTTTTGCAAAGTGACTCGCTGTAAGAGCGAAACCAATATTTCAGTTAGACGCAAATGCCGGATATGTAACCGGTGGATCAGTTGATTTGCGGCACAGCTACGTATAAATAAACGACGTGCCTGTCGCCAATCAGGCGCGTGTTGCTTCAGTGCGTTACCAGCGTGTCCAGCAACTTGTCGACAAAACCCTTGGCCAGCTTTGCAGCGATGGGCCGAGACTATTCCCCGATTTTAAGCGGCGCAAGCGAACGGGATTTTCTAGGAAGTTTCACGGAAACGAAAGCGAAACGTCGTACGAAACGCCTGATATTAAAGGCCAAATGCCTTGCTGTCGTCGTCGCAAACACTGCAAACACGAACCCTCTGATACCCCGTAATTAAATGGTTTTACGACTGCTGCGCAGCCGGACGCCGCCTCGTTCCTTCGGCAGCTACACCCATCCGGCTTTTAAAAAGTCGGCCGAGCCGCCGCAATTGCCACCAACACCAGCCCCACAATCAGATTGCACCCCACCAGCCGGCGAATTTTCCCCATTACCGCTGCCCCGTCAGCCCAAGCCTGGGCTTCGACGGCCTTGCGCAACTCAGGCAACTGCAGCGATTGAATGCGGATAAACAACGCCACCATCACGATGTACAAGCCCATCATGATCTGCACATAGCGCGGCGCCGTTTCAAAACCGTTGAAGCGCATTTGCAGAAGACCTACACCGCTTATCGGCAAAATCACCACTGCGATCCACACCCATACAAAAAAACGTTGGAACACTTCTACCCACAGCTTTAACCGTACCGGGCCTTCAAGGGCCGTGACAGCCGCCGGGCGCAGGATCATCCAGGCGAAAAACATGCCGCCCACCCAGATCAGGGCGGCCAGTACATGCAGGCTGTAGGCGAGGGCAAAGGCGGTCATTGGGGTACTCCGTTCGGCGCGGGATGAATTAGCGGGGTATGATAGCGGTCATTCGAACCACTGAAAATTTATCCAGCGTTTCTTGCGCCCGAAGAACCATGATTAGTACCGAACTCAAAACTCAGATCCAGGGCGCTTACTCGCGTTTTCTCGAATCCAAGAGCCTCAAGCCGCGTTACGGTCAGCGTCTGATGATCGCTGAAGTGGCCAAGGTGCTGGGCGATATCGACACCGACGAAGAAAACCACCGCAGTGGCGACCCGGCTGTGGTCGCCGTAGAAGCGGGCACCGGTACCGGCAAAACCGTGGCTTACTGCCTGGCTGCCATTCCTGTGGCCAAGGCCGCGGGCAAGCGCCTGGTGGTTGCCACGGCAACGGTCGCCCTGCAGGAGCAGATCGTCTACAAGGACCTCCCGGACCTGATGCGCAACAGCGGGCTGAACTTCAGCTTTGCCCTGGCCAAGGGCCGTGGCCGCTATATGTGCCTGTCCAAGCTCGACATGCTGCTGCAAGAGGGCCACGCGCAAACCGCGACGGCGCAGCTGTTCGAGGAAGAAGGCTTCAAGATCGAAGTCGATGAGGCCAGCCAGAAGCTGTTCACCAGCATGATCGAAAAGCTGGCCGGCAATAAGTGGGACGGCGACCGCGACAGCTGGCCCCAGGCCCTTGAAGACCAGGACTGGGCGCGCCTGACCACCGATCACAGCCAGTGCACCAACCGTCATTGCCCCAACTTCGGCCAGTGCGCTTTCTACAAGGCCCGGGAAGGCATGAGCAAGGTGGACGTGATCGTCACCAACCACGACATGGTGCTCGCCGACCTCGCGTTGGGCGGGGGCGCGGTATTGCCTGACCCCCGTGACACGGTCTATGTGTTTGACGAAGGCCATCACCTGCCGGACAAGGCCATTGGCCATTTTGCCCACTACACCCGTTTGCGCTCCACCGCCGACTGGCTGGAGCAAACCGCCAAAAACCTTACCAAACTGTTGGCCCAACACCCGTTGCCCGGCGACCTGGGGCGTTTGCTGGAGCAAGTGCCGGAGCTGGCCAAAGAAATCAAGGCCCAGCAACAGTTCATGTTCACTGCCTGCGAGCAGATCGCCGACTTTAAAGTCGGCGAAGAGCCCGAGGGTCGCGAGCGTCCGCGCCATCGCTTTATTGGCGGCCTGATTCCCGATCACATGCGTGAAATGGGCATCGAGTTGAAAAAAGGATTCTCGCGTCTGACCGACTTGTTCACCCGCCTGACCGAGATTCTCAAGGACGGCATGGATGGCGAGGTCAATATCGGCATCACCAGCAACCAGGCCGAGGAATGGTACCCGCTGTTTGGCAGCCTGCTGTCCCGGGCTCAGGGTAACTGGGAGCTATGGACCGCGTTCACCGTCGAGGACCCTGAAGACAACCCGCCCATGGCGCGCTGGCTGACCCTGGCTGAAAGCGGTTCGCTGTTTGATATCGAGGTCAACGCCAGCCCCATCCTGGCCGCCGAGATGCTGCGTCGCAACCTGTGGAACGTGGCCTATGGGGTACTCGTGACCTCCGCCACCCTGACAGCACTGGGCACCTTCGACCGTTTCCGCATGCGTGCCGGCCTGCCCAAAACAGCCGTGACAGCGGTGGTGCCCAGCCCTTTCCATCATGCTGATGCCGGTGTGTTGCGAGTGCCTGACCTCAAGGCCGACCCCCGTGACGCTACGGCTCATACGGCGGCGATCATTCGTGACTTGCCCGCGCTGGTCGAAGGCTCGCGGGGCACGCTGGTGCTGTTTTCGTCGCGCAAGCAGATGCAGGACGTATTCGACGGCCTGGAGCGCGACTGGCGCAAGCAAGTGTTTATTCAGGGTAACCTGTCCAAACAGGAAACCCTCAACAAGCACAAGGCGCGGGTCGATGGCGGGGACTCCAGTGTGTTGTTTGGCCTGGCCAGTTTTGCCGAAGGCGTGGATTTGCCTGGTGCCTACTGCGAGCACGTGGTGATCGCCAAAATACCGTTTTCGGTACCCGATGATCCGGTCGAAGCGGCCCTGGCCGAGTGGATCGAGGCCCGGGGTGGCAACCCCTTCATGGAGATATCCGTGCCTGATGCCTCGCTCAAGCTGGTTCAGGCTTGCGGGCGTTTGCTGCGTACCGAACAGGATCGCGGCACCATCACCTTGCTGGACCGGCGCCTGGTCACCCAGCGCTATGGCAAGGCGATTCTGAATGCACTGCCGCCGTTCAGGCGCGAAATTTCTTAAGCGCGGGTCGGCGTTATCGTCGACTTTGCTGTCTATGCTTTGACTTTCACCACCTCACAGGCCGTTTTTCGGCCGTTTGGGAGAACCAGATCCATATGATTCGCCGTTCGCTGTCTGCTGTTTTTGCGTTGCTGGTCACGACTCCGCTGTTGGCGGCGCCTGCTGGCCAACAAACCCTGTTCAATTTCGTTCGCCCTGCCGATGTGGTGCAAGTGGCGACTACGGATGCGATCTTGCCGCAATACAATGCGGAGCAAACAGCCGAAGGCGAAGTGCTGCGCCGCGTCACCTTCAACCCGGCCGTCGCGCCCAGCCTGCGTTTGACTCCGCAAACCGGGGTATGGGACTGGTCGCAGTCGGGGATGATGACCCTGCGCATCCAGAACGCCATGAACTGGGCACTTACGCTGGACGTGACCGTGCAAAGCAGCAACGGCAAAACCCTGACCAGCCGTGTCGACCTGCCTGCCGGCCCGGCGCAAACCCTGTTGTTGCCGCTAAAAGCCAATTCTCCACACAGCCAGGGCATGCGCGCCGGCCCACCGATGCCGATGACGCTGGATGGCCAGCGCATTCTGCTGGCCAGTAGCCAGGGTGAAATCGATCTGAGCCAGGTGGTGTCGGTAAGTCTGTCGATTGCGCAACCGAACGTCGCGCAGAGCATTCTGCTGGAGCGCTTCGGCGTGCAGGACGGCACAGGCGTAATCAAGGCCGTGTACGGCGCGATCGTCGACGGCTACGGCCAGTCGACCCGCGCCAAATGGCCGGAGCGTGTTGCCAATGACGAACAGCTCAAGGCCGCCGCCGCAAAAGAACAGCAGCAACTCAAAGGCTGGCTGGCCGGGCGTGCCGATCAGGACAAGTACGGCGGCTGGCTGAAGGGCGCGGGGTTTGAGGCGACCGGGTTTTTCCGCACAGAAAAGCGCAATGGCCGCTGGAACCTGATCACCCCTGAAGGTCACCCGTTTTACTCGCTGGGCCTAAATGCCGTAACGGCCAACGACAGCCAGACCTATGTTGCCGGCCGTGAGTGGATGTTTACCGATTTGCCCCATGATGGCACTCCTCTGGCCAGTTTTTACGGCAAGGCGAACAACAACAGCGGCAACGCCTCGACCCAGGGCAGGGGCTTTGACGCCGGGCGCTGGTACAACTTTTATGCCGCCAACCTGCAGCGTATCTACGGTGAACCTTGCGTAACGGCTAAAACTGAACCGGATAGCGCACCGGTGAGCCCTTGTGCACCTCCAGCCTTCGATGCCAAGCGTTGGCAGGCCCGCACCCTGGATCGCCTGCAAGCCTGGGGCTTCAACACCATCGGCAACTGGAGCGACCCCGAACTGGGCCTCAACGATCGCGTGCCCTACACCCTGCCGCTGTCGGTTGTGGGGGACTACACCAGCATCAGTACCGGCACCGACTGGTGGGGCGGCATGCCCGACCCTTTTGACCCGCGCTTTGCCATGGCCACCGAGCGCGCCGTGGCCATTGCCGCTCGCGATCATCGCGATGATCCCTGGTTGATCGGTTACTTTGCCGACAACGAACTGGCCTGGGCTGGTCCGGGTAATGACCCGAAATCCCGTTATGCATTGGCCCTGGGCACTTTGCGCATGACCACGGATGTACCCGCCAAGCGGGCCTTCCTCAAGCAGCTGCGTGACAAATACCGCAACCAGCAGGGCCTTTCCAAGGCCTGGGGTATTGAAATTCCGGCCTGGGAGCTGATGGAGGACCCGGGTTTTGAAGGGCCTTTGCCCAACACCGAGCACCCGCAAATCGAGGCGGATTATCAGTATTTCCAGAAAGTCTTTGCTGACACCTACTTCAAGACCATTTCCGACTCGCTCAAATGGCATGCTCCAAACCACTTGCTGCTCGGCGGACGGTTTGCCGTCAGTACGCCAGAGGCCGTGGCGTCCTGTGCCAAATACTGCGATGTACTGAGCTTCAACTTCTACACCCTGCAACCGCAAGACGGCTATGACTTCGGCAAACTGCGCGAACTGGACAAGCCGGTAATGATCACCGAGTTCAACTTCGGCTCCCGTGACCGTGGCCCGTTCTGGGGCGGCGTCACTGAAGTGGCCAACGAAGAAGCCCGTGGCCCGGCTTACAGCAAGTTCCTCAAACAGGCGGTGGCAGAACCGTCGATTGTTGGCGTGCACTGGTTCCAGTACCTGGACCAGCCGGTCACAGGCCGGTTGCTCGACGGCGAAAACGGCCACTTTGGCATGATCGGTATCACCGATTTGCCGTTTACCGGTTTTGTCGACAGCGTGCGCAAGGCCAACCTGCAGGCCCTTGGCCAGTTGGGCCAGGAGGCCGCCAAGGCCCAGGCCGAAGCCGAAAAAGCCGTCAAGGCGCCTGTGCATGCAACCGATGATGGCAGCGGCGGACGCTCTGGCGCGGGGCATGCAGGTGGGCACTCGGGCAAGGGGCACTGATTTTTCCTGCCCGATGGGCGGCGATGTATTTCGTCGCCCAGTAGGGGTTTCTTTCTTTTCAATTCCCACTTTAAAACTAAGGTCTTGCATTCCAACTGAATGGAGACTTCGAAATGGAAGCGAAAGGGAAGTGTGCAAGTGGGTTCGAAGCCGTTCAGGAAGCCTTTGAGGCGATCTTCGATGATCCTCAGGAGCGAGGAGCCGGTGTTTGTGTGCAGGTGGGCGGCGAAACCGTTGTCGACTTATGGGCGGGTGTGGCGGATCTGGAGGGCGACCAGCCCTGGAACCACGACACATTGGTCAACACCTATTGTTGTATCAAACCCTTCACCGCCATCGCGGCACTGATGCTGGTGGAAGAGGGCAAGCTCGAGCTGGATCAGACGGTTGCCCACTATTGGCCGGAGTTTTCCCAGGGCGGCAAGGAGCGCATCACCTTGCGCCAGGTGTTGTGCCATACCTCAGGTATCCCGGCGCTGCGTTTGCCCAGCCGCACGCCCATTATGTACGACTGGGATGCAATGGCCGAAGTCGTCGCGGCAGAACCCTTGTGGTGGGAACCGGGAACCAGTGTCGGTTATGGCGCCACCACCTATGGCTGGATCCTTGGCGAGCTGGTTCGACGGGCCGATGGTCGCGACCCCTGTACCTTTATCCACGAGCGAATCTGCGAGCCCAACGACCTTGAAGTTCATATGGGCGTTGATGCCGAGCACTTTCACCGCATTGCCTTCTTCGAGCGCGCTGAAGGGCGAACGGGTGATAACTACGCCCAGGACTTGCGTGCCGTGATGGTCAGTGAGCCTGAGCATGTCGCGACCCTTGCATTTACCAATCCCGCCATGGGATCACGGCAAACGGCTGACCCGCGCTGGTGGGCCTATCGCCATCCCGGCGTAAATGCCCACGGTACCGCCCATGGCCTGGCCGGGTTTTACAGTGCGCTGCTGGGCGGGCGCCTGGTGGGGTCTGAGCTGCTCGCAGAGTTCACCCGCGAGCACAGTAACGATATGGACCGCACGCTGCTGCGGCCCATGCGTTATGGCCTGGGTTGCATGATGGAGCAGCCGGCGGACCCGGGAGCTTCCCATCGGATGGGGCCAAAGGCATTCGGGCATGTGGGGCTGGGCGGGCCAATCTCTTTTGCCGACCCTGAGCGGGAGGTGAGCTTCGGCTTTGTCACCACCACCATGGGCAGCCATGTGCTGATGGACCCGCGGGTGCAGAAGCTTGCGCCTTTGGTCTACGCCGCGCTGTAGACACACCCTAAGTAGCAGCTGCCGAAGGAACGAGGCTGCGTTCGGCGGCAAAGCCGTCGCGAAATCAGACCCTGCGGTATGTCAGTTATACCCGCAAGTCAGGTTTTACGACGGCTGCGCCGCCGGACGCAGCCTCGCTCCGCGAGTCAGCTGCTACGAGATTTTTGCCATGGGTGTTTTGCCTTTTTTCACAAAAAAAACACGCCCTTGCTAATACTTTGCCCGCCGACTCAACAGCGCACAAAAATTGTGTGCTCAGAGCGCTTTGCTCTGTTTCAAAATCTTACTGGTGCTGGAACAATGCACGCCTTGTAGAGCCATGCTTGATCCAGGAGGTCCGGGTGCAGATTCAGGGTTTTCACGACCTTAACTTCGAAGCAGTACGCGAGGCGTTTGCCGATCTTTTCAATGATCCGCAAGAGCGCGGCGCGGCGTTGTGCATCCAGATCGGTGGCGAAACCGTTCTCGACCTGTGGGCCGGTACCGCTGACAAGGACGGCGAGCAGCCGTGGCACACAGACACCATTGCCAATCTGTTTTCGTGCACTAAACCTTTTACCGCTGTCACGGCGTTGCAACTGGTCGAAGAGGGCAAGCTGGAGCTGGATGTGCCAGTGGCCCGCTATTGGCCCGAGTTCGCTGCTGCCGGCAAAGAGTCCATCACGTTGCGTCAGCTCCTGAGCCATCGCGCGGGTTTGCCGGCCTTGCGCGAATTGATGCCGGCCGAGGCGCTGTATGAATGGCAAACCATGGTCGATGCACTGGCCGCCGAAACCCCCTGGTGGACGCCGGGCGAAGGGCACGGCTATGCCGCGATCACCTATGGCTGGCTGGTGGGCGAGCTGATTCGCCGCGCCGATGGCCGCAGTGCGGGCCAGTCAATCATGGCGCGGACGGCCAGGCCGCTGGGGCTGGACTTCCATGTCGGGCTGGGTGACGAAGAGTTTTACCGGGTGGCTCATGTTGCCCGCAGCAAGGGCAATATGGGGGATGCGGCTGCGCAGCGCCTGTTGAAGGCCATGATGAATGAGCCTTCATCCATGAGTACGCGGGCATTCACCAATCCACCGTCTATTATGACAAGTACCAACAAACCCGAATGGCGCCGAATGGAGCAGCCAGCGGCCAATGGGCATGGTAATGCCCGTAGCCTGGCCGGTTTTTATAGCGGTTTGCTGGACGGCAGCCTGCTTGAAGCCGAAATGCTGGAGCAACTGACCCGCGAGCACAGCGTCGGCGAGGATAAAACCTTGCGCACGCAAACCCGATTTGGGCTGGGGTGCATGCTGGATCAGCCAACCGTGCCTAACGCGACGTTTGGCCTTGGGCCAAAAGCTTTCGGTCATCCCGGGGCTGGGGGATCGACCGGCTTTGCCGACCCGGATCGCGAGGTGGCCTTTGGATTTGTGACCAATACCCTAGGGCCCAATATATTGATGGATCCCAGGGCGCAAAAACTGGTTAGAGTATTGGCTGAGTGCCTGTAAGCAGGATTTGTAGGCCACAGGTCGGAACTCGGTAGCTTTTCTGTTTTCAATACGTTTTTTATAGTGGGCTTAGTGCCTCTTTAATTCTTAATTCATTGTGTGGATATTCAATGTCATCTAATAAGACCCTCGCTCTGGCTCTTTGCCTGGCTATTACCGGTTGCGCACAAACTCCACAGAATGACGCCGAAGGTGGCCACAAATGGTGGCAGTTGGGCTCGTCCGACCAGGCGTCGACTCCTGCGGATAAAACTGCAACTGTTGCGGCCAAGTCAGCAGACAGCAAAACAACGCCACCGGTAACCAAAACTGCCACCGCCCCAGCGGTCGCAGCCAAAGACAGCGGTTCCAGCTGGTGGCCTTTTGGCTCTGACTCGGCGAAAAAAGACACCCCGGTTGAAAAGGACAAAAAAGTAGCCGTCACCGCCGCGCCTGCCTCTGCAGCAGCCTCTTCGAAAAACTGGTGGTGGCCGTTTGATAGCGATGCCAAAGACGCCAAAACTTCGCCGGTTGGCGTGATCCCGATGCCGGATCCGAAAATTACCCAGGCCTGGCTGGACGAATATGAGCCTCGTCTGCGTACTGCAATCAAGGACACCAACCTGCAACTGGAGCGTCGCGAGAATCTGCTGATTATCGTGGCTTCAGCTGACAGTTCGTTCAAGGCCACCCGCCCGGACTTGCTGATGCCGTCCATGCTTGGCCCGTTTACCCGAGTGGCCAAAGTGGTCGAAGGCGACCCAAAAACCGCCGTGCTGGTGCTGGGGCATGCCGACTCTTCGGGTGCAATGGCGGCCAATACCCGTCTGAGCCTGGACCGTGCCAAATCGGTGGCAGCGATCTTCCGTATGAGCGGTTTACAAGGTAACCGCCTGACCTTGCGTGGCATGGGTTCGGTGATGCCTCGCGCAGCCAACGACAGCAACGAAGGACGCGCCCTGAACCGTCGGGTTGAAATCCTGATGACCCCGCAAGCCACCATGGTTGCCCTGGTCAGCAAATACAGCCAGCCAGCCCTCACCCCGGCCGAGCTGGTTGCGGTGCAGCCAGCTGTTGCTCCTTCTGTGGCCAAAAAGAATGCAGCACCGGCCAAGAAAGGCGTCGTAGCCAAAAAGGCTGCACCGGCCAAAAAAGCGGCCAAGCCAGCGCCAGCAAAAAAGCCGGTTGTCGCTAAAGCCAAAGCTGTTGCGGACAAGAAAGTTGCCGCCAACGATCAGGCCAAGAACTGACTGATTCAAGGAAGGATGGGGGCATGACTCAAGCACTGGCGGATATGCGACGAGACTACACCCGTGACGGGCTGGCCGAGGCTCAGGCCCCGGCCGAGCCTTTCGCGCTGTTTCATCAGTGGTTCGGCGATGCGGTGAAAACCGAGCAGCCACCGGTCGAGGCCAATGCCATGACCCTGGCCACAGTGGACGCCCGCGGGCGGCCGCATTGTCGGGTGTTGTTGCTCAAGGGGCTGGATGAACAGGGTTTTACCTTTTTCACCAACTACACCAGTGCCAAGGGCCAGCAGTTGGCCGAGCGCCCGTTCGCGGCCATGACCTTTTTCTGGCCAACCCTCGAGCGTCAGGTACGCATCGAGGGTCAGGTGGTCAAGGTCACTGCGCAAGAGTCCGATGCCTACTATCAGGTTCGCCCCCTGGGCAGCCGGATCGGGGCCTGGGCCTCGCCGCAAAGCCAGGTGATTGCTGATCGCGATGAACTGGTCGAGCTGCTTAAAGCCACCGAGGCGCGCTTCAGTGACAGCCAGCCCCATTGCCCCGAGCACTGGGGCGGTTATCGCTTGCTGCCCGAGCGCATCGAGTTCTGGCAGGGGCGCCCGAGTCGCCTGCACGATCGCCTCAACTATCGGCGTGAGGGGGCAGACTGGGTGCGTGAGCGCCTGGCACCCTGAAGGCACCCTCTACAGCAAGGCGCGCAATGCAAACCGGCTATTTCGCGCTACTCTTTGCGAAGTCTTGTGTGGGCAAACAGCGCTATTGTTACTGTACAGACGCTGAATAAAGCCCTTTTATCCGCCCTGTGCCGTGACAGGTTACCGGCTGCGGAGTTTAATGAATCCCTGTTATTTTGGAGTTGATCCCATGCGTAAGTCCGTTCTGTTGGTTGCAGCATTCTCTACCATGACTGTTTTGTTGGGCGGCTGCACATCGAGCTTGACCGGCGACACCTACTCGCGCGACGAAGCCCGACGTGTACAGACCGTTCGTATGGGCACCATCGTTGCCCTGCGTCCTGTGCAAATTGAAGGCACCAAGACCCCGATCGGCGCTGCGACTGGCGCTATCGTGGGTGGTGTAGGCGGCAGCGCCATCGGTGGCGGTCGTGGCAGCATCGTCACCGCAGTGATCGGCGCCGTGGCCGGTGGTTTGCTGGGCTCGGCAGCCGAGTCGGGCCTGACCAAGACCCAGGGTGTGGAAATCACCGTGCGTGAAGACGACGGCAGCACCCGTGCTTACGTTCAGCAGGTTGAGCCTAACCAGGTATTCCGTACCGGTGAGCGCGTGCGCATCATGACCGTTGACGGTACCAGCCGCGTTACCCAGTAAAACAGGCGACAGCGTAAAAACAAAACCCCGGCCAGTGCGAACTGGCCGGGGTTTTTTATGGCTGTAAAGCAGCTCAGGACGAGTGCTTGAATGCCTGCTCGGCCCCAGACAGCGTTATGGCGATATGGTCCAGCAAGCGTTCTGCCGTGTACTTGGGCATACAGCTGAAGGCCATCACCACCGCCAGCCCCAGTGTCAGGGCAGGTCGAGGGACGTGACTGACGTTGTACTGCCTGAGGCTGAACACAAATACGCAGGCGGCGACAGAGCCTATCAGCGCTCCGGCGATGGCTTCCGGCAAAGGGTGGATGGTGAGGGCGACGTAATTGATGGCGAACCACCAGGTCGCCAGCAACCCGACCCCGAGTGCAGGCCAGCGCAAGCGCTGATCAAGCTGTTGGCACAGCAGGTTGAGCAACACGGTGAAGACCAGGCAAGCATTCATTGCGTGGCCGCTGAATACGGCAATGCCCAGGTCATGCAGGCCAACGCCCCAGCCCTTGAACAGGATCTTGCTGACGCCCACCACCAGGTAGGCAGTTACCAGCACGCCCAACCACAGCAAAGCGATTTTTCTGGATGCGCCCAGCCATAACCAGGCAGCAATCACCAGCGCTGCCGGGAACATCACGGTGATGCCGGCGTATTGCACAATCTGCATTTTATCGACCACGTTTCTCTCTTTTGGTTGTTCACTCAGGCGGGCTGTGTCTCTGTGAGAGCCCGCCTCAGTGAGCAACATCAGGGTTACGCCACCGGCTGTTTACGGCTAAAGAACAGCGTAACACCATAGCCGATCAGTGCTGCGAGGATCGAGCCGGTAAGGATGCCCATACGGTCCATGCCTACATAATCGCTACCTGCAACGAACGCCAGCGAGCCCACAAACAGACTCATGGTGAAGCCGATGCCGCACAGGATGGCCACGCCAAACACCTGGCCCCAGTTGGCGCCTGCCGGCAGCGCGGCCATGCCGGTCTTGATGGCGATCCAGGTCAGGCCGAACACGCCAAGGGTTTTGCCGATCAGCAAGCCTGCGGCAATGCCCATAGGCACATGGCTGACAAAACTGTGCAGGCTGACACCCGCCAGTGATACACCCGCATTGGCGAAGGCAAACAACGGCAGAATCGCGTAAGCCACCCAGGGATGCAGGGCATGCTCGATGCTCATCAGCGGTGAAGTTTCTGAGTTCTTGGTGCGCAGCGGAATGCAGAACGCCAGCGTTACACCTGCCAATGTGGCATGCACACCGCTTTTGAGTACGCACACCCAGAGGATCAGGCCGACGATCATATAAGGTGCGACCTTGATCACTCCCATGCGGTTCATGGCAATCAGCGCGATCAGGCATGCCGCAGCCAGCAGCAGGGACACACCCGACAACTCGCTGGAGTAGAACACCGCAATCACGATGATTGCACCCAGGTCATCGATGATCGCCAGGGTCATCAGGAACAGCTTCAGCGACACCGGTACACGCTTGCCGAGCAGGGCCAGCACGCCGAGGGCGAAGGCGATGTCGGTGGCCATGGGGATGGCCCAGCCGCCGAGAGCGTCCGGGTAATCCTTGTTGATGAACCAGTAGATCAGCGCCGGTACCACCATGCCGCCGATTGCCGCCGCGCCGGGCAGCACCACCTGTGAGGGCTTGGACAGCTGGCCTTCGAGCAGTTCGCGTTTGACCTCAAGGCCGATCAGCAGAAAAAACAAGGCCATCAGGCCATCGTTGATCCACAGCAGCGACGGTTTGGCAATTTGCAGGGCGCCGATTTGCACCGCTACCGGCACGTCCAGGAAGGCCGTGTAGTAATGGGAAAGCGGTGAGTTATTGACGATCAGAGCCAGAGCGGCCGCGGCAATCAACAGCAGACCGCTGGCAGCTTCCAACTGAAAGAACCGAGTGAAAGTGCTACGCAGAGGCAAGGTCGCTCTCCATCAATTAGGTAATAAGGTGCGACACCCTAACCTGTGGGGTTAGTGGTTAAAACAAAAACTATATTCTTTTTTGTTATAAGCAATGGCGTGCTCACACACCGCTCAAGAGCCTAGCAGTTGTGTGTCAAATTGAGTCTGATTTGTGCCTGTGAAGGCTGTAGGAAATAGACCAGCTTTGCTGGTTTTTCAGCAAGGATCCCGCCTGAAGAAGGAGAAGGCGGTGGCTGTGTGGGAGCGGGCTTGCTCGCGATACAGGCGCTACGGTCTGCCTGGCAAACCGTGGTGAATGCATCGCGAGCAAGCCCGCTCCTACATGTCAGGGCTGCAGCCCCTACCGAGTCAAAACCTAGGCTTCGATACCCAGAATGTCGCGCGCTACAGCTTCGGCAATACGGATACCGTCGACACCTGCCGACAGAATCCCGCCAGCGTAGCCAGCGCCTTCGCCTGCCGGGAACAAGCCCTTGACGTTAAGGCTCTGCATCGACGCATCACGGGTCATGCGCAGCGGCGACGAGGTACGGGTTTCGATGCCGGTGAGAATGGCATCATGCATCGAGAAGCCCTTGATCTGCTTCTCGAACGCCGGCAGTGCTTCACGGATGGCTTCAATGGCGAAGTCCGGCAGGGCCAGGGCCAAGTCACCCAAAGACACACCCGGCTTATAGGATGGCTCGACGCTGCCCAGGGCCGTGGACGGTTTGCCCGCAATAAAGTCACCCACCAGTTGCGCCGGAGCTTCGTAGTTGCTGCCGCCCAGCACATAGGCGTGGGATTCGAGGCGTTCTTGCAGCTCGATGCCGGCCAGCGGACCACCCGGGTAGTCTTCAGGCGTAATGCCGACCACGATGCCCGAGTTGGCATTGCGTTCGTTACGCGAATACTGGCTCATGCCGTTGGTCACAACACGGCCCGGTTCGCTGGTTGCCGCAACCACGGTGCCACCTGGGCACATGCAGAAGCTGTACACCGAGCGACCGTTTTTGGCGTGGTGCACCAGTTTGTAATCGGCAGCGCCCAGCTTCGGGTGGCCGGCATACTTGCCCAGGCGCGCACTGTCGATCAGCGACTGCGGGTGCTCGATACGGAAACCTACCGAGAACGGCTTGGCTTCCATATACACGCCACGATCGTGGAGCATGCGGAAGGTGTCCCGGGCGCTATGGCCCAGCGCCATGATCACGTGGCGAGCATTCAGTTGCTCGCCATCTGCCAGGATCACACCGGTCAGTTGACCGTTGTCGATCAGCACATCAGTCACGCGTTGTTGAAAACGCACTTCGCCGCCCAGCGCGATGATCTGCTGGCGCATATTTTCGACCACACCGGTCAGGCGGAACGTACCGATATGCGGCTTGCTGACATAGAGGATCTCGTCCGGCGCGCCGGCCTTGACGAACTCGTGCAGCACCTTGCGGCCGTGGTGTTTCGGGTCCTTGATCTGGCTATAGAGCTTGCCGTCCGAGAACGTACCGGCACCGCCTTCGCCAAACTGCACATTGGACTCGGGGTTGAGTACGTTTTTACGCCACAGGCCCCAGGTGTCCTTGGTGCGCTGGCGCACTTCGGTACCACGTTCAAGAATGATCGGCTTGAAACCCATTTGTGCCAGCAGCAGCCCGGCGAAAATACCGCAGGGGCCGAAGCCGACCACAATCGGACGCTCGGTCAAGTCCTGGGGTGCCTGGCCGACGACCTTGTAACTGACGTCCGGCGCTGGATTGACGTTACGATCGTCGGCGAACTTGAGCAGCAGCGGCGCTTCATCGCGCACACTCACATCGATGGTGTAGATGAAGCACAGTTCGGACGATTTTTTACGCGCATCGTAGCTGCGCTTGAACAAGGTGAAATCGACCAGGTCATCACTTTCGATGCCCAGGCGCTGCAGGATGGCAGGGCGCAGGTCTTCTTCGGGATGGTCGATCGGCAGCTTGAGTTCGGTGATTCGTAACATTGACAGTGTCCAGTATCGGGGGCCAGGTAAACCCTGGCAGAACCGCTAATTGTAAGCTGCTTCGGGGCAATATGCGGCAACAGTTATCGGTTAGTCGTTACGGGCGCCACCAAAATAGCCGCAGCCGCGCTGGACTTGACCGTTGATCCGTAGCTCGGCGCTCAGATGTTGCACGCTGCCATTGGCACTGTCGGTGCAGCGTTGTGGGGCCACCCACAGCTCGATGCGCTGATTGTTGGCCTCGGTGGACAGGGAGAAGCGGCCATCGCCGACCTGTTCTTCAACGTAGGGCAGCGCCAGGTCGGGCTGGCCTTCGCGCTTGAGCACCATGCCCTTGCCCCCGGCTTGCACTTCCCAGGCCGGGCCATTGCCGTTGGCGTGCACGGTCACCTGCTTGAAGTTGGGATCCTGGCAGGCGCTGTTGCTGCGCTCCAGGCGGTAGAGTTGCTGCAGCTCGACTTCACCGTCTGTACCGGCTGTTGTGCTGGCGCTAAAACGGCCGCGGATATCGGCGAACAACTTGCCCGGTTTATTGGGCATGTAGGTCGCGTCCTGCACCAGCGTGGTGTCGGCGCTGTCACGAACTACATAGCGCTGTTGGCCGACGCAGGGTTGAAACACCAATTGACCATTGGCCGATACCAGCTCGCCCTGCAGGCGGGTTTGACCTGCGGTGGTGTCGGCAGGTGTGCTGCTGAACATCTGGCAACCGGCAAACACGGGCAGCAAGGCGAACAAAGCTAAGGAACGGGCAAAACGCATCATGGGCACTCCTGAAGGGTGTCGCCACGTTACTCAGCCTAGCGATGCATCACAAGTGATTCAACCTACGGTGAATGTCTGCCCGGTTTGCAAGCCTTCCACGCTTTTGGCGTAAGCCAGGGCCACATCGGCGCCCGATACAGGCTTGAAGCCGCGAAAGTACGGGGCGTATTTGTCCATCGCTTCTTCCAGGACCGTAGGGCTCACCGAGTTGACCCGCAGGCCCCGTGGCAACTCAATGGCGGCTGCTTTTACAAAACCGTCAAGTGCCGCGTTGACCAGCGCCGCCGAACTGCCGGTACGGATCGGCTCGCGGTTGATAACGCCGCTGGTAAAGGTGAACGAGGCCCCATCGTTGGCAAACTCGCGGCCAATCAGCAGCAGATTGACCTGGCCCATCAACTTGTCCTGCAAACCGAGGGCGAAGTCGCTTTCGCTCATGTCAGCCAGTGCGGCGAACGTGACGTTACCGGCGGCACAGATCAGCGCATCGAAGCGCCCGGTTTGCGCGAAGAGTTGGCGGATTGATTCACTGTCGCTGATATCGACCTGATAATCCCCGCTTTTTCGACCAATTTCTACGATCTCATGGCGCGGTGACAACTCGCGGCGAATGGCTGAACCGATGGTGCCGTGAGCGCCGATCAAGAGGATTTTCATGTTGTGTGCCTTTGTGGATGACGTGAGTGCTCAGTCTAGTGGTGCTTTTTAAATGGGATAAGCGCACTAATAGGCAACCTTTGGTTTTCATATGGAAACAATCCATGAGTGAAATGGATGATCTGGCTGCGTTCGCGGTCTTGATCGACGCTGGCAGTTTTACCTTGGCCGCCCAGCAACTGGGCTGCAGCAAGGGGCAGCTGTCCAAGCGTATCAGCCAGCTTGAGGCGCAGTTTTCGGTGGTGTTGCTGCATCGCACCACCCGGCGCTTGAGCCTTACGGCGGCTGGCGCGGCGCTACTGCCACAAGCCCAGGCGCTGGTGGTGCAAGTGGAGCGGGCACGTCAGGCACTTGCCCGGCTAAAGGATGATGTTGCAGGCCCGGTACGCATGACCGTGCCCGTATCCTTGGGCGAGACCTTCTTTGATTCGCTGTTGCTGGAGTTTTCCCGCGAATACCCGCAGGTGCAGATCGAGCTGGAGCTCAACAACAGCTATCGCGATATGGTGCGGGAAGGGTTTGATCTGGCGATACGCTCGCAGGTTGCCAGCCATGAACGGCTGGTGGCCAAGCAGGTGCTTAACTGGCACGAGATCACCTGCGCCAGCCCTGCCTATCTTGAGCAATACGGCGAGCCGGTTACGCCGCAAGAACTGGTCGAGCACCGCTGTCTGCTTAACAGCCACTACAGCGGTCGCGAGGAGTGGCACTACCACCGCCAGCATGAACTGCAACGAGTGCGGGTCTCGGGGTCGTTTGCCAGCAATCACTACAGTCTGCTGAAAAAAGCGGCCGTGATCGGTGCCGGCATCGCCCGCTTGCCCTCGTACATGCTTGGCTGCGAGTTGGCTGATGGGCGCCTGCGCGGCTTGTTGCGTGACTATCAAACGCGCAGCAACCCCATGTATCTGGTTCACCCTTATCAAGGCGGTTTGCCCAGGCGTACTCAGGTATTGGCGGATTTCCTGGTGGGCTGGTTCCAGAGTAATGGTGAGGCCATTGACCTGCTTTAACGAAAACGCTGTGCAATCAGATGATCAATCGACAGCGCACCCGGGCCCTTGGCCATCAAGTACAACAAGACCGCGATCCAGGTGCCGTGAGTCGGGTAGGCATCAGGGTATACGAACAGCTGGATGGTCATGCTCATGGCCAGCAGTGCCAGCGCCGAGAACCGGGTGGCCAAGCCCAGCAGGATCAGCACCGGGAAAACATGCTCGCTGAAGGCGGCAGCGTGAGCAGCCACCTCGGGGGAGAGTAGCGGGACTTTGTATTCCGTACTGAACAAGTACAGCGCAGAGTCAGACAGATGCGGCATACCGAGTTGAAAGGTGCCTTCAACCAGATCGATTGCCAAACCTTCAACCTTGGTCTGGCCTGATTTCCAGAACACCGCAACAATGGAAAAGCGTGCGACAAAGGCGATCAGTGTGTCGGGTATGCAGTGCAACAGCCCGATTGCGCCTCCGATCCAGCGCTGTAGCAGGCCGGGGCTTATTGTTTGAGTATTCATGGCGAGGCCTCGAGGGCGGGTTGTAAGCCGGTGATGGTGTTATTGCTAATCAACAGTGCCAGGGCCTGGCCCAGGTTAAAGTCTGGGTCGGCTTCCAGGGCATGGGCCGCGGCCAACCCCAGGGCATTCCCCGCTTTGAGCAAGTGCACAAATACTGCGCACCCTGAGCTGACCGTGAATACCTCCACGCGCAATTCATTGCGTATTACCAGGACGCTTTGTGGTTGGCGCGTGTCCAGTCCCTGTATCTGTCCCTGGCGTTGGTGCGCCGCCCACAAGGACGCGATGGCGTAGGGTGAATGCAGCGATGCGACACCGGGGTGCAGTTGCAGGTGTAAATGGGGCAGCCCCTCGGGGCTGTTGAGCGCCTGAGCCAGCAGCCCGGGGTTTACGGCGCACACGTCTGCGGCGTGAAAGGCCTGCACACACAAACGCTCAAGGCGAGCCACGTCCGCCAGGTAGGGCACGCTTCTGGCGGGTGCAAAGGCATTGATAAAACCGGCGAACTGGCTGCCATAGGCGCTCATGACCGGGCTGTCGGGTGGGTGTTTTTGAATAAATATCTGCGCCATGGCCTGAAAAAAGGCCTCGCCCACCAATTGCGCAACAACGGGATAGCTGGTGGCCAGCGCGTTGATCAGTCCGCTTTGCACATTGTTGCGATATACCGCGAAACGGCGGTCAATGTCGCCGTTGTAGCAGGCAATGCCTGTGGGGGCGGGCGTGTGTGGATTGAGCAATGCTGCACTGAATGTTTCTTGTAGTTTCATGGCTGCACCTGTGCGCTGAACAGGTAGCGGTCAGCCAAGCGGGCTTCCTGAAGCAGTTCGGTGAGAGGGGGCAGATGATTGTCGCGTTCGATCAGGGTGGCCATCGGGCCAATTCGGTCCAGTACTTGCTGGTACAGCGCCCATACCGCTTGATCGACAGGTGCGCCGTGGTTATCGATCAGCAAGCGTTGCCCCAGGCTGTCTGCTTCTTCAGCAAAACCCGCCAGATGAACCTCACCTACGGCCTGAAGGGGCAAGGCATCGAGATAGACAACAGGATCGCGGGCGTGGTTGATGCATGACACATACACATTGTTTACATCCAGCAAAAGGCCACAGCCGGTACGGCTTATGACTTCCTGAATAAAACCGGCTTCGTCGAATTGGGCCTCGTCGAACTCGATATAGGTAGCGGGGTTTTCCAGCAGTATTTGGCGCTTCAACACATCCTGTGCCTGGTCCATATGCGCGCATACCCGGTGCAGCGTGGCGGTGTCATAGCGCAAAGGCAGCAGATCATTGAGGAATAATGGCCCGTGGGAGGACCATGCCAGATGTTCGGAAAACATCTGCGGCTGGTAACGCTCGAGCAATAGGCTCAGGCGGCGCAAGTGTTCGGTATTGAGCGGGCTTTCGCCGCCAATCGACAGGCCAACGCCATGAATTGACAGCGGGTAATGTTCGCGGATCAAGCCCAGGTAATGGTGGAAAGGGCCGCCAGCTACCATGAAGTTCTCGGCATGCACTTCAAAGAACCCGATGTCTGGGCGGCTCGCAAGTACATCCACAAAGTGCTCGGCCTTGAGCCCCAGCCCCGCACGAGGCGGGAGCCGGGGCGCACGAGGCGCGATAAGCGAAGCAAGCGGGCTGTGCATTATCAACACTCGGCGGCGCGGATCAGGACTTGCCTTTGTAGGCAGCCAGTTGGCCAAAGCCGGTTGGTGAGGTGTTGCTGGCGGTTTTTTCGCAGGTCCCTTTTGGGACGAGTTTCCAGGCATTGGCCTGATGATCGGTTTTGGCGGAGCCAGCACAGGTAGTGCCAGCGCCGGCGGCGCAATCGTTATGCCCTTTCATGGCAACCCCGAAGCACTTCTCCATGTCGTCGGCAGCCTGAGCGGGCAGGGCGGCAATACTCAGAGCCGAACCCAGAGCAAGAGCCAGGGCTGCGGCAGACAAGGTGCGGGTGGTTTGGTTTTTCATGGTGACTCTCCAGAAATTCCGGTAGCGATTGCTGCCGGGTTACCCAACTAGAGAGGCAAGGGGGGGCGTTGTTACAACTGATCTGAATTATTTTTATGTTGCCGATCGCAGCCTTTGCTCCTCGTCAGCGGCTACAGGAAAAACGTAAACCTGTGGGAGCGAGCCTGCTCGCTCCCACAATAGGGCTAGATATACAACAGAGTTTCGACAGCTTATGCGTCGTTTAACAAGAAACGGCCCCGAAGGGCCGTTGTGTGTCGCAGGCAGGTTTAGCCGCCCAGGTAGGCGTCACGCACTTTCGGATCGTTGAGCAATTGCTCGCCAGTGCCTTGCATCACCACCCGGCCGTTTTCCAGCACATAGGCACGGTCAGCAATTTTCAGTGCCTGGTTGGCGTTCTGCTCCACCAGAAACACCGTTACACCCTCATTGCGCAGCTGTTCGATGATATCGAAAATCTGCTGAATGATGATCGGTGCCAACCCCAGTGATGGCTCATCAAGCAACAACAGCTTGGGTTTGCTCATCAACGCACGGCCAATGGCAAGCATTTGCTGTTCGCCACCGGACATGGTGCCACCGCGTTGGGTAAAGCGTTCCTTCAAGCGCGGGAACAGGTGCAGAACCTTGTCCATTTGCTCCTCGTATTCCCGTTTTTCGGTAAAGAACCCGCCCATGGCCAGGTTTTCTTCCACGGTCAAACGAGCAAATACCCGACGCCCTTCAGGTACAACGGCGATGCTTTTGCGCATGATCTGGGCCGAGCTCAACCCCACCAGTTCTTCACCCAGGTAGCGAATGCTGCCGCTATGAGCCTGAGGCGAGCCGCACAGGGTCATCATCAGGGTCGACTTGCCGGCACCGTTGGCGCCGATCAGGGTCACAATCTCACCCTGGCGCACCTCTACATTGACGCTGTGCAGGGCCTGGATCTTGCCGTAAAAGGTCGAAACGTTTTCGAATTGCAGCATTTTACGCTTCCCCCAAATAGGCTTTGATCACTTCAGGGTTGTCACGGATCTGTTCCGGCGTCCCGTCAGCCAAAGGCGTGCCCTGGTTGATCACCACGATATGGTCGGAAATGCTCATGACCAGTTTCATGTCGTGCTCGATCAACAGCACGGTGGCGTTGTGCTCATTGCGCAATACGCTGATCAGCGCCTTGAGGTCTTCGGTTTCCTTGGGGTTCAGGCCTGCAGCCGGTTCGTCGAGCATCAGGATGCGCGGGCGCGTCATCATGCAACGGGCGATTTCCAGGCGTCGCTGCTGCCCGTAGGCCAGGGTGCCCGCCGGGCGGTTGGCGAACTCGGTCAGGTTGACCTTGTCGAGCCAGTACGCGGCGTAGTCCATGGCATCACGTTCGCTTTTGCGAAATGACGGGGTCTTGAACAGGCCCGACAGGAAGTTGGTGTTGAGGTGGCGATGCTGGGCAATCAGCAGGTTCTCAACCGCGGTCATGTCCTTGAACAGGCGCACGTTCTGGAAAGTGCGGACCACGCCTTTGCGCGCAATTTCATGGCCCGGCAGGCCTTCGATCGACTCGCCATCGAGGACGATGCTGCCCGCAGATGGTTTGTAAAAACCGGTCAGGCAGTTGAATACGGTGGTCTTGCCGGCACCGTTAGGGCCGATCATCGACACCACCTGTTTTTCCTTGACGGTCAAGGCTACGCCGTTCACCGCCAACAGGCCGCCAAAGCGCATGCTCAGGCCGCTGACTTTCAGTAACTCGCGGCTCATTTTCGCAGCTCCAGGTGAGGACGTTGCATAGGCAGCAGACCTTGTGGACGCCAGATCATCATCAGCACCATCAGGGCTCCGAACAGCAACATGCGGTATTCGCTGAATTCACGCATCATTTCGGGCAGCAGGATCATGACCACGGCGGCCAGGATGACACCCAGTTGCGAGCCCATGCCGCCCAGTACCACGATGGCCAGGATGATCGCCGACTCAAGGAAGGTGAACGACTCAGGCGTTACCAGGCCCTGACGTGCGGCAAAGAAACTGCCAGCAAAACCCGCAAACGTAGCGCCCAGGGTGAAGGCCGACAGCTTGATCACGGTCGGATTCAGGCCCAGTGCACGGCAGGCGATTTCGTCTTCACGCAGTGCTTCCCAAGCGCGGCCGATCGGCATGCGCAGCAGGCGGTTAATGACGAACAACACCAGCAGTACCAGCACCAGCGCGATCAGGTAGAGGAAAATTACCTTGTTGATCGAGTTGTAGGCGATGCCGAAGTACTCGTGAAAGGTTTGCATGCCCTCGGCGGCGGTTCTGTCGAAGCTCAGGCCGAACAACGTTGGTTTCGGGATGTTGCTGATACCGTTTGGCCCGCCGGTGATGTCCGTCAGGTTACGCAGGAACAGGCGGATGATTTCACCGAAGCCCAGCGTCACGATGGCCAGATAGTCTCCGCGCAAGCGCAACACCGGGAAACCCAGCAGGAAGCCAAAGGTAGCCGCCATCAATCCGGCCAAAGGCAGGCAGATCCAGAAGCTCAGCCCGAAGTAATGCGCGAGCAGGGCATAGGTATAGGCGCCTACGGCATAAAAGCCGACATAACCGAGGTCAAGCAGGCCAGCCAGGCCTACCACGATGTTCAGGCCCAGGCCGAGCATCACATAGATCAGGATCAGTGTGGCGATATCCACTGCACCACGAGAACCGTAGAACGGCCAGATCAATGCCACAACGACCAGACCGAGAATGATCCAGCGTTGAGTGCTGGGCAGGGTCAGGAAGTTGGTGGCCTTGGTGGGCACTTTCGGCAGGCTGGGGGAGTTTCTCCAGGCTGTGGTCAGTTGCTGGTTGAACAACACGCGCACAAACATCAGCAAGGAGCAGATCGCGATCACGCTCAGGGTAAAGGTGCTGGTGTTGTGAACTTCGATGTTGATCCCGACGATAGTCAGTTTCAGGCCGAGTACCGGGTAGGCGACGGCCCAGACCAACAGGGCGCTGAAGAGCGCCGACTTAAGATTCCTAGTCATACTTTTTCAATCTCCGGACGCCCCAGAATGCCGGTCGGACGGAACAGCAGCACCAGTACCAGCAAGCCAAAAGCCACAACGTCTTTGTACTGGTCGCCGAAAATATCGGCACCGAAGGCTTCAGCCACACCCAGCACCAGGCCACCGAGCATCGCGCCAGGAATGCTGCCAATGCCACCCAGTACCGCTGCGGTAAAGGCTTTGAGACCTACCAGGAAACCCGCGTTGGGGTTGATCACGCCGTATTGCACGCTGATCAGCACCGCAGCAACAGCGGCCAGGGCAGCACCGATCACGAAGGTCAGCGCAATAACGTTGTTGGTGTTGATACCCAACAGGTTGGCCATCTTCATGTCTTCGGCGCAGGCGCGGCAGGCACGACCCATGCGGGAGCGTGAGATAAACAGGGTCAGGCCGAGCATGGCGAGGAAAGTGACAACGAAAACCACGATCTGCATGTAGGAGACGATAACTTCGCTGGCACCTCCAGGGCCAAAGGTGAAGCCGCCGGGGATCAGGTTGGGGATCGATTTGTCTTTGGAGTCTTGTGCCAGTAGCACGGTGTTTTGCAGGAAGATCGACATGCCGATGGCCGAAATCAGCGGGATCAGGCGGTTACTGCCACGCAATGGACGGTAGGCAACCCGTTCAATGCTGTAGCCGTAGGCGCTGGTGACCACGATGCTGGCGATAAACGCGGCAGTCAGCAGTAGCGGTACGCTGTCCAGACCCATCATGGTCAGGCCGGCGATGGCGATAAACGCAATATAGGAACCAATCATGTACACCTCGCCATGGGCGAAGTTGATCATTCCAATAATGCCGTAAACCATCGTATAGCCGATGGCGATCAGGGCATAGGTGCTGCCAACGTTGAGGCCGTTAACCAGCATTTGGAAGAAGTGATAGATGTCAGGCATTACAAAGCTCCTAAAAACCTGAGACGCATTTCACTGGTGGAGTCATTTTCCGGCCCGGGCCGTATGGGTTTTCACCCACTTGGAGCACAGGTCTTCTGCCAGCGAACCGCTGGTGACGGTTTTAAAGATTTTCAGGTGGGCAGGCTTTCGGATCACGAAAGCGCGGCCCCATTTCCATGAACCGCGGGCCTGTAAAACAAAACCCACCGCTTGAGCAGTGGGCTTGGTTTTCAGGTCAGGAACCGACCCTTACTGAGGGCTTACTTCAGTTTTTGGCTTGCCGAAGTGCCATTCGTAGACCACGAACTTGAAGTCTTCCACGTCACCCTTGGCGTCAAACTTCAGGTTACCGGTAGGCGTTTTGAACGTACCTTTGTGGATGGCTTCAGCGACTTTGGCCGGATCTTCGCTTTTCGCCTGCTCGATACCGCCGGCAATCACTTCAACTGCGGCGTAGGCCGGGAACACGAATGGACCGGTTGGGTCCTGCTTCTTGGCAGCGAAAGCATCAACCAGTGCCTTGTTTTCCGGATCGGCGTCGAACGCTTTTGGCAGGGTGACCAGCAGGCCTTCGGAAGCGCCCTGGGCGATTTGCGAGATGGACTCGTTGCCCACACCTTCAGGGCCCATGAACTTGGCGTTCAGGCCTTTTTCTTTGGCCTGGCGCAGGATCAGACCCAACTCAGGGTGGTAGCCGCCGTAGTAGACGAAGTCGACGTTGGCTTGCTTGAGCTTGGCGATGACCGAGGAATAGTCTTTTTCACCGGCGTTGACGCCTTCAAAGACAGCAACCTTGATGCCTTTGTCTTCGAGGGTCTTTTTAACGGCGCTGGCGATGCCTTCACCGTATTGTTGTTTGTCGTGCAATACCGCAACGACCTTGGGCTTGACGTGATCCGCGATGTAGTTACCGGCGGCAGGGCCCTGGGCGCTGTCCAGACCGATGGTGCGGAAGATCATCTTGTAGCCACGAGCGGTGATTTCCGGGCCGGTGGCGGCCGGGGTAATCATGATGATGCCTTCGTCTTCGTAAATGTCCGAAGCAGGCTGGGTGGAGCTGGAGCACAGGTGACCGACTACGTACTTGATACCGTCATTGACCACTTTGTTGGCAACGGCAACCGCTTGTTTCGGGTCGCAGGCGTCATCGTAGTCAACCGCTTCTAGTTTTTTGCCATCAACGCCGCCCTTGGCGTTGATTTGTTCGATGGCCATTTTTGCACCAGCAAACTGCATGTCGCCGTACTGAGTCAGAGGCCCGGTTTTAGGGCCGGCAATACCGATCTTGATGGTGTCTGCGGCAAATGAATGGCTGGCGAACCCGGCCAAAACCATAGCGGCAAACAGTTTAGTAATCTGCTTCGTAGCCATCTTTATTGGTGCTCCACTCTTCTGTTGTAATTTTTATAGTCCTGGAAGCCAAGGCAGCCGGACCGGGTCTTCTTGTAGCGAAATTCCCGGTCAATTCCCCTTGCAACTGTACCGGTACAGTGTAGAGCGCCGCTTCAGCGCTTGAATAGCGTGCTGGCGAGGGAAAAAACAGAGAATGTCGCTTAAACGTAAGAAAAAGACAAAATGGCGGCGGATTCATCGGTTGATAGTTATCTGAATGTTGCCATATCAACCGGTTTGACCTTGGCCCTCAGCTCTTGCCACGTTTTATTACCTGTAAAGCCGGGTTTTTCTACCGGGTATGCGGGGTTATCATGACGCCGATTTTTTTCCCCGGTGAAACCCATGAATCAAGAACCTAGCACCCTCTATGCCAAGCTGCTTGGCGAGACCTCAACAATTGAATGGAAAGCGTTGCAACCCTTCTTCGCCAAAGGGGATTTGCTGTGGGTCGAACCCGCTCTGGACTTGATCGAGGCGGCGCAGGCCGTGACTCAGGATGATGCAGAGAAAGTCGCGGCCTGGATGGCATCCGGGGTGCTTGGCAGGATGACTGAGGCGCAGGCGCTAGACGTTCTTGAGCGCGACCCTCAGCTATGGGCAGTGGTGGTTTCACCTTGGGTGATGGTCCAGGAAAGGGCGCAAAATTAAACCTGCGCACCAAGCCGGCGCATTTATTTGCACCGCTGTGAAGAGCTCGGAGTGTGTAGCTCAGTAACCCGTCTTCACGTAGTGGCAATATGCCGTAGAGAAACGCCACAGTCGCCACTGTGGCGTTTTTTTGTGCCTGGGATCTGGCTGTACCGCTATTGGTTGGTAAGTACGAAGGTGGCGTGATCGGGAGCGGGCACAGGGCGCTTGTCGAGTTGTTGAAGAATCTCTGGCAGCGCCTCAAAGGGCACAGGCCGGCTGAGCAGATAGCCCTGGATAAAGTCGCAGCCGAACTGGTTGAGAAATTCGAACTGTTGGATGGTTTCAACCCCCTCGGTGACTACTTGCAGGTGCAGGGTATGGGCCATGAGGATAATGGCCTGAACGATCTCCATGTCCTGGCTGGAGGCCGGGATGTCTTGAATAAAAGTGCGATCAATTTTCAGGGTGTTAAGCGGCAGACGCTTTAGGTAGGCCAGGGACGAATACCCGGTACCGAAATCGTCAATGGACAGGGATACACCCAGCGCACGGATCTGTCGTAACAGTTGCGAGGTGCTGCTCAGGTTGCACATCAGGGCGTTTTCTGTGACTTCCAGCTCCAGCCGGTGTGCAGCAACGCCTGATGTGCGCAGGGCGTTTTCGATTTCGTCGGCCAACTCAACCCGTACCAGATTCAGCGCCGAACAGTTAACGGCTATGCCCAGGTGCTGCCAGCCCAGGCGGGAGAGGGCGGCGAGGTCATGACAGGCTTTGCGCAACACCCAATGGTCGAGCCTGGCGATCAGCCCGTTGGCCTCGGCGATGCTGATAAAACGATCAGGGCCGAGCAGCCCGTGTTCGGGATGCTGCCAGCGTATCAGCGCCTCCAGTTTGGCGACCCGGCCACTCTTGAGGTCGAAGATGGGCTGGTAATGCAGGGACAGCCCCTTGTCCTCGTTAAGCGCGTTACGCAGTTCCTCTTCGATTTGCAGCTCCAGCGAGGCTCGGGTTTTCAGGCTCGGGCTGAAAAAATTGAGGTTGTTACGCCCGCTGCCCTTGGACTGGTAGAGCGCCAGGTCGGCATGCTTGAGCAGTTCGGCACTGGTGGTGCCATCATCCGGGTACACACTGATGCCAATGCTGGTGGTCATGACCATTTGGCGACCTGACAGCTCAATGGGCTCTTTGAGCTTGAGCATGATGCGCTGGGCCATGCCTTGGGCTTCATCGCGCTGGCTCAGGCTGAACAGGATGCAGAACTCGTCTCCGCCAAAGCGTGCAACAACGTCATCGTGGCTGCGGGTAGCGAGCTTGATGCGGGTGGCGATTGTCTTGAGCAATTCGTCCCCGGCATCGTGACCCAGGCTGTCGTTGATGCGTTTGAAGTGGTCAATGTCGAGAAACATTACCGCAAGCCTGGTGTTTCTGGTGGCGCAGTCGATGAGTTTTTCAGCAAACAGCTGATTGAAGCCGCGACGGTTGATCAGATTGGTCAGCGGGTCGTAGTGGGCCACTTGCTGCAAGGATGCGCGCGCCTGGTCGAGCTGGCTGAGCAGGGCATTGACGCGGCGCAGGTCGTGCTCCTTGAGTTGTAGTTTCTTGTCGACAATCGTGGCGCTGATGCAACTGCCAATCAGCAACAGGGTGATCACGGCCAGCACAAGGGCCGGCTGCCAGTTATTGCTGGCTGCATCCGAATTGCCAGCCAGTGTATTGCCAATGAGCAAGTGAGTGCTGAGCAGGCCGCCAGCAGCAAGCATGCACAGGGCATATTTGAATAACTGATGGAGCAGGCGGCTGTTTGGGCGCCAGGCTGTAGTGTTGTCGAGGGTTTGCACAATAATCAGGGCAATCAGCAATGAGCCAAGCGCGATAACAACGCCGTAGCGAGCTTCGAGCGGGGAGTCAAAGGCCAGGATGCAGATGCTGTGCATCGCCCAGATGCCGATGGTCAGGCAAGCGACAGCTATCCATCGCCAAATGGTTCTTGCCGCAGTTTTTTCGGCATTGGCTGCGCGGTCGAGCAGATTCAGCGTGGCCACGCAGGCAGTACAGGCAACGAGCCAAGCGAGAAACAGCAGATAGGGGTTATAGCCGCCGATCAACAGCAGTTGCCCGTTTTCTGCGGATTCGGCCAAAAGTTGCAACCCCGGACTTTCCATTGCACGCCTCGGCGATCCAGATGCGCTAGTCGTTGGGTGCTAGCTTGAGATCGAGTATAGAAGCTGGATTGGCTGTGACAGGGGTGATGGCAAAATGATGGTTATCATTTTGTTATTAGGGCGGGGGTTTATAGTTAGTTACGTTAGATCGGGACTGTCAGAAATGTGGGAGCGGGCTTGCTCGCGATAGGATTAACGCGGTGATTCAGTTTCACCTCATTGATCCTATCGCGAGCAAGCTCGCTCCCACAGCTCATGGGTTTTAACCCGCTACCAGAACCCGAATGGCTTCAAGGCGCAGGGCGGCTTTTTCAAGCATGGCCAGGCTTTGTTCGCGCTGCTTGCGCAGGGCAATCAGTTCGCTCTCGCGCACGCTCGGGTTGACAGCCTGCAGGGCAGTCAGGCGGGCCAGTTCTTCTTCCGTGTCGGCTGCCAGACGGCGCTGGGCTTCGGCCACGCGTTCCGCATGACGTGGCGCGATTTTGGCTTCGCCTGCGTTGATTTTAGGCGTCAGTTGGTCGCGCTGGGCCTGAACGAACTTGTTGGCGCTGGCGCGGGGAACGCTTTCCAGCTGTTCGTTCAAGGTGTCAAAGGCCACGCGGGACGACAGGTCGTTGCCATTGGCATCGAGCAGGCAGCGCAGGGCGGCCGGCGGCAGGTAGCGGCCCAGTTGAAGGGAGCGCGGAGCAACCACTTCACTGACGTAAATCAGCTCGAGCAGGACGGTACCGGGCTTGAGGGCCTTGTTCTTGATCAGGGCGACGGCGGTGTTGCCCATCGAACCCGACAGCACCAGGTCCATGCCGCCTTGCACCATCGGGTGCTCCCAGGTGATGAACTGCATGTCTTCGCGCGACAGGGCCTGCTCGCGATCGTAGGTGATGGTCACGCCTTCGTCGTCACCCAGGGGGAAGCTGGCGTCGAGCATTTTTTCGCTGGGCTTGAGGATCAGCGCGTTTTCCGAGTGGTCTTCGCTGTCGATGCCAAAGGCGTTGAACAGGGTTTCCATGTAGATCGGCAGGGTGAACTGATCGTCTTGCTCAAGGATCGCCTCAACCAGTGCTTCACCTTCACCCGAACCACCGGAGTTAAGCTCCAGCAAACGGTCGCGGCCGGTGTGCAGCTCTTGCTCCAGACGCTCACGTTCAACCCGGGCTTCGTCGATCAGTGCTTGCCACTCTTGGTCGTCCGCAGCTTCCAGCAATGGCAGCAAACGAGGACCGAACTGGTGTTGCAGGGCGTTACCGGTCGGGCAGGTGTTGAGGAACGCGTTCAGCGCTTCGTGGTACCACTGGAACAGGCGCTGTTGCGGGCTGGTCTCAAGGTACGGTACGTGCAGCTCGATCACGTGCTTCTGGCCGATCCGGTCCAGACGGCCAATCCGCTGCTCCAGCAAATCCGGGTGGGATGGCAGGTCGAACAGCACCAGGTGGTGGGCAAACTGGAAGTTACGGCCTTCACTGCCGATTTCGGAACAGATCAACACCTGAGCGCCGAACTCTTCGTCAGCGAAGTAGGCCGCAGCGCGGTCACGCTCAAGAATGTTCATACCTTCGTGGAAGACCGTTGCAGGAATACCGGAACGCACGCGCAGGGCGTCTTCCAGATCCATCGCGGTTTCGGCGTGGGCGCAGATCACCAGCACCTTGGTGCGCTTGAGCATTTTCAGGGTGTCGATCAGCCATTCGACCCGCGGGTCGAAGTTCCACCAACGCTCTTCATCGCTGGCGTCCGGCTGGGCCTGGAAGCTGACTTCAGGGTACAGCTCGGCGTGTTCGCCCAACGGCAGCTCAAGGTATTCGGCCGGGCACGGCAGCGGGTAGGCATGCAGTTTGCGCTCCGGGAAGCCCTGGATCGCGGCGCGGGTATTACGGAACAGCACGCGGCCGGTGCCGTGGCGGTCAAGCAGTTCGCGCACCAGGCGGGCGCTGGCCTCGGCATCGCCAGCATTGACGGCGGCCAGCAGGGTATCGCCTTCGGCGCCGAGGAAACCGTGGATGGTTTTATGGGCTTCAGGGGACAGGCTGCCTTTATCCAGCAGTTCCTGTACGGCCTGAGCCACCGGGCGGTAGTTTTCGCTTTCGGCGCGGAAGGCGGCCAGGTCGTGGAAGCGGTTCGGGTCCAGCAGGCGCAAGCGCGCAAAGTGGCTGTCCTGGCCCAGTTGTTCCGGGGTTGCAGTGAGCAGCAACACGCCCGGGATCACGCCGGCGAGTTGTTCAACCAGGCCGTACTCGGGGCTGACGTTGTCTTCGTGCCACACCAGGTGGTGAGCTTCGTCGACTACCAGCAGGTCCCAGTCGGCATCAAACAGCGCTGCCTGGGCCTTGGGATCGTCCACCAGCCATTCCAGGGCAACCAGGGCCAGCTGGCAGTCTTCGAACGGGTTGCTGGCGTCGCTTTCGATAAAGCGCTCTTCGTCGAACAACGCCACTTCAAGATTGAAGCGTCGACGCATCTCGACCAGCCATTGGTGCTGCAGGTTTTCCGGGACTACGATCAATACACGGTTGGCGCGGCCACTGAGCAGCTGGCGGTGGATCACCAGACCGGCTTCGATGGTTTTGCCCAGACCCACTTCGTCGGCCAGCAAAACCCGAGGGGCGATGCGGTCAGCGACTTCGCGGGCTATATGCAGTTGGTGCGCAATAGGTTGCGCACGTACGCCACCCAGGCCCCACAGCGGCGATTGCAGCTGGCGGCTGGTGTGTTCGAGGGTGTGGTAGCGCAGGGAGAACCAGGACAGCGGGTCGATTTGCCCGGCAAACAGACGGTCACTGGCCAGACGGAACTGGATAAAGTTCGACAGTTGGGTCTCTGGCAGGGTGACGGCTTCGTTTCGCTCGTTGAGGCCGTGGTAGACCATCAGGCCGTCAACGTCCTCAACTTCGCGCACGGTCATCTTCCAGCCTTCGAAGTGGATGATGGTGTCACCCGGCGAGAACCGTACGCGCGTGAGCGGTGCGTTGCGCAGCGAATATTGGCGGGTTTCGCCAGTGGCCGGATAGAGCACGGTCAGCAAGCGACCGTCCTGTGCCAGAACGGTGCCCAAACCTAGCTCTGCTTCGCTGTCACTAATCCAGCGTTGCCCCGGTTGATACTGCTGCGCCATGCTGCCTGACTCCCGCTTTGAAAAAGCCGAGTATATTAACGGATCAAGGGCCTCAGTCCAAAGGACTCTCAAAAAAAGCTGTCCGGTTTGCCAGGGTGTCAGCCCGGTTATCGACCAATGGTTCACGATTACCGGTTCGCGCAAATAGCCAGAAGACAGGAGAACAATCACCATGCTGCCGTCCATTTTGCCCCTTGGCGCAGTACCGGTTACCTCCGGACAGGATCCGGTTCGCCCGCGCCCGGACATTCCGCCTGTGGTGCCGGCCCAGGCCAGCTCCAGCGAAAGTGCCATTGACCTCAAGCACAGCGATGCCGACCAGGCCACTTTATTGTTGCGTGAGGAGCAACGGCGTCAGCAGGAACAGCGCCGCCGCGAATCCCGGGAGCAGGGGAGTACGCTCCCGCAGGTGGTTGACGAGGTGCCGGTTGAACCCTTGGCCGATGGCATGCAGCGCCAGGGTGTGTGGGTTGATATCAAGGTCTAGGTGGTTTTTTCTGGCCAGGGCCGAATGTGCATCGCATTATTGGCGTACTGAAACATACTGACAGTGGTCTGATTTGCTTATGAGCCAAGACACCAAGCTGGTTGACCTGGGCGCCGAGCGCGCCAAACGGGTACATGACCTCAATGAAAAGCGCCTGAACGAGGTGCGCAAGGCGTTCGAACAGGCAATGCCGTTGGCAAAAACGGCGAAAAAGCCGAAGAAAAAACCGAAAAAGCGCTGAACTGCCGCGTTTTCGATGATCTGCGTCAACTAACCCCCTCAACTGCCGGCTGGCCGTGGGTCACTATTGATCCCGGTCAAGTTGTGCGCCTGCGTGTCTGGTTAATCTAGCTTCAACAGACACACAAACAGAGCGCAGGAGGCCGTCATGTTTCTCGATAATGTGGTTATCGCCGGAGTACTTACTGTCGGCCTCATGGTTTTGTTTTTCGCCGGTCTGGGCATTTTTATCTGGAAAGACTCGCAGAAGCGCAAATAGCGCCGGGTCTTTCCATGGCATGAGCACGCAAGGCATTTTGGGCGACTTCGGTCGCCTATTTTTTTGCCTGTAATAAATGGGACTTGCCCGAATGCGGTGGGAGCGGGCTTGCTCGCGATGCAGGCAACGCGGTCTGTCAGGCAAACTGAGTCGATGCCATCGCGGGCAAGCCAGCTCCCACAGGGTCTGCATAATGACCGGGCATAAAAAAAGGTACGACCCGTGCGGGTCGTACCTTTTTTGTGCGGCGCGCTATCAGGCGAGGACTTTGGAAGCCAGCCAGAACAGCGTTGCAGACAGTGCAATGGTAGCCGGCAAGGTCAGCACCCAGGCCATCAGGATGGTTTTGATCGTACCGCCCTGCAGGCCGCTTTTGTTGGCGACCATGGTACCTGCCACGCCCGACGACAGAATGTGCGTCGTCGATACCGGGAGGGAGAAGATATTGGCCATGCCGATGGCGAAAGCCGTGGTGATTTGAGCGGCCATGCCCTGAGCATAGGTCATGCCCTGCTTGCCGATCTTCTCGCCGATGGTTTTAACCACACGCTTCCAGCCCACCATGGTGCCCAGACCCAGGGCCAGGGCTACAGCCAGGATCACCCAGAACGGTGCGTATTCGGTGGTGGCGGTCAGGTCTTTGCGCAGTTTCTCGAGGTCCGCTTTTTCGCGGGAATCAAGCACTGGCAATTTGCTGACTTTCTTCGCGGTGTCATCCAGGCAAAGCAGGTAGCGGCGGATCTCGATACGCTTTTCAGCCGGGATCGAGTGGTAGTCCGCTACACCTTTGAGCGAGCTCAACAGGGCTGCGATGGTCGGTTCGGTCTGCTGCGGATTGCAGCTGAACTGATCCGGCAGGTCGCCCTTGACGCTTTTGCCCAGGGCCAGGAATTCGGTCAGCGAAGCGTTGTTGCGCTCGTAGAACTGGCTCAGGTGCAAGGTGGCGTCGCGGGTGCGTTCGATCTGATAGGTGGTGCTGTTCAGATCCAGAACGAAAGCGCTTGGCACGATGCCGATCAATACCAGCATGATCAGGCCGATGCCTTTCTGGCCATCGTTGGAGCCGTGCACGAAACTGACTGCCATGGCCGAAATCACCAGCACCAGTCGGTTCCAGAACGGCGGGTGCTTCTTGTCATCCAGCTTGCGGCGCTGCTCAGGGGTCTTGTGCATCTTGGACCCCGGACGCCACCACTTCAGGCCGACCAGTACCAGGCCCGCTACCACGAAACCGGCGATTGGCGAGAACACCAGCGAGGCACCAATATCGATAGCCTTCTGCCAGTTAACCCCGTCACTCACCGGGATGCCGCTGATCAGGGCGTTGGCCAGGCCGACACCGAGGATCGAACCGATCAGGGTGTGTGAGCTTGAGGCAGGAATGCCGAAATACCAGGTGCCAAGGTTCCAGGTGATGGCCGCAGCGAGCAACGAGAACACCATGGCCAGGCCATGTCCGGTGTTTACGTTGACCAGCAGCTCAACCGGCAGCAGGTGGACGATGGCATAGGCCACGCCAACCCCGCCCAGCAACACGCCGAGGAAATTGAACACACCGGAAAAGAACACCGCCAGGTGAGGCGGCATGGCTTTGGTGTAGATGACAGTCGCTACCGCGTTTGCGGTGTCATGAAAGCCGTTGATGAACTCAAACGCGAGAACAAAGGCTAGGGCGAAGAAGAGGCTGATAAGAACCCAGGCGTCCAATCCGCTTAATAGATCGATCATGAAGGTTTTCTGACACGGTCATAAAGGGGGGCGGATTATGCCAGAAAACCCCGCTAATCAATGCACTAGCTGCCCGTTGGTAACATCTATAAATGAAAAAACCTGTAAGAATCCATCGCGAGCTGGCGTAGGCAATTCCCTTCAAGCCACTGATACCAAAGGCTATAGGGCTTTTCCAGGGGCATACGCACGCTGTGGCGCAGGTCTGATTTGGATAGATGAAATTTCTTAAATCAGAGGGGCCGACGCTGCTGGTTCAGGTTCTGATATAGCAAACAGCCATACCCGCTCATGCAAATGGCGAGCACGCAAGAGGCAGCAGGGGCTGTTCTGGTACGTTTTCAGGTGCGGGTCAGGGCTCTTCGGCCTTGAGCTCTTTTTCGATCTTCTGGATTTCTTGAGTGAACGCCTGGTCGAGCAGACTGGCCCGTTTGCGCCAGGGTTTGCGTCCGGGCTCGGGTTTGGCCGCGTAGGTGGTCACTTCACCACCGTAAAGATCCTTGAATCGTTGTTCCTGTCGCTCAAGTTCTGCGCGCAGTTCGTCTTTTGTCACTGTCTTACCTAATTGAGTTGAGTTTGAACCTGGTGAATCACCGTGCAGGGAGGTTGATTCATATGACGAATGACAGGCAATAAGACAAAGGCCTATAAATAACGTCATGCTTACATACACCACGCTATGCACTCGGCCACGTCATTTACAGAAACATGAGCGTCGCCGTCTCAAGTGTTCACCCCCGGGTGAAACTACACACGATGCAATTGCCGGCAAGCTGCGCGTAGCAATCGAACGCAACGCTCTGGTTGGATCCAATCGGCTGTACGGGCTTGACCTTGTACTCTCAATAACTTGCGCGTTCTCAATAGCTGAGAAGTGCCTCTACTATCGCTGAATAACTTCCTGCGCGTCAACTTCCTGTCGTGACATGTGTTATGAATATTTGTGAATTAGCCTGCGCTTTGCACGCGTGACTCTATTTGATTCGCTGCCGGGTAGTTGGCCATCAAGTTGTTTAAGGCCAGAGCTGAACTTGACCTGAATACATATTAATCAGACGTTTTCTATCATTGAGCGGACGCGCCTGATTGTAATAAAGCCCAGGTTAAAAAAATGTCATCCAACTAAAATGATTCAAGATCGTACAAAATCATGTGTACATTACCTCGCTGCAGCACTGATTGCGATTATCGACTAGCGGTTCGATAATCGCCCGGCATGCCATAACTATAAATAGCTGAAGCTGGGGGTTGGGAATGAATGATCGACTGCACAATGCCGTTGCCAGTATCGCGCCACCGATTGTGGCGTCGCCGGCCAAGCGTATTCAGGCGTTTACCGGTGATCCTGACTTCATGTCGTCGTTGGCCCGTGGCCTGGCGGTGGTGCAGGCGTTTCAGGAACGCAAGCGGCATCTGACCATCGCGCAGATCAGCCACCGCACGGAAATCCCCCGGGCGGCGGTGCGCCGTTGTTTGTACACCCTGATCAAGCTGGGCTATGCGACCACTGACGGGCGTACCTACTCCCTGTTGCCCAAAGTGTTGACGCTGGGCCATGCCTATCTGTCGTCCACGCCGCTGGCCGTGTCGGCTCAGCCTTATCTGGACCGCATGAGCGAGCAATTGCACGAGGCGTGCAACATGGCGACGCTCGAAGGCGATGACATCCTCTACATCGCCCGTTCGGCTACTACGCAGCGGCTGATTTCGGTTGATCTGTCGGTTGGCGGCCGCCTGCCCGCCTACTGCACTTCGATGGGGCGCATTCTGTTGGCGGCGCTGGACGACGTGACCCTGCACGAATACCTGGCCCACGGTGAGTTCCAGGCCAAGACCAGTCGTACCCTGCACACCCGCGAAGCACTGCTGGAGTGTTTGCAACTGGTGCGTGAGCAGGGCTGGTGTGTGGTCGACCAGGAACTGGAACAAGGCCTGCGTTCGATTGCCGTGCCGGTCTACGACGCTTCCGGGCAAGTGCTTGCCGCCCTGAATGTCAGCACCCACGCAGGAAGGGTCACACGCACGGAGCTGGAGCAGCGCTTTTTGCCGATCATGCTCAACGCCAGCCGCGAGCTGAGCACCCAGTTGTTTAGTTGATGGGTGAAAACTAAGCGTTCGATAAACGCACAGTTAAGCGTTTATCGAATTGCATGGCGGCAGTGGGCTGATTAATGTCGGCTCAGCGCTGCCTTGCCGGGCAGGCTAAATAATAATGAGAAGAGGCCAAACGCCATGACACTCCCCCTGACGCTGCCACTGCGCAGTCGCCCGCTGCCCTTCTGATCCCCCGATAACTATTAATGTGAGCCGCTGGCCCCTGGCCGGTTTTCGTTCGCCCTGGTTTTTGACCGGTATAAAAATAATGAATTCACCCCAGTCTTCTGTCGGCAACTGCCTCGATGTGCAGTCCTTTATCAACGCCCAACCCCTGTCGCGCTACCAGTGGCGCGTGGTGATCCTGTGTTTTCTGATTGTCTTCCTCGATGGCCTGGACACAGCGGCCATGGGCTTTATTGCGCCTGCCCTGTCCCAGGACTGGGGGATTGACCGCGCCAGCCTCGGTCCCGTGATGAGCGCCGCGCTGATCGGCATGGTGTTTGGTGCCCTGGGCTCTGGACCCTTGGCGGACCGTTTTGGCCGCAAGGTGGTGCTGGTGTCGGCGGTGCTGGTGTTTGGTGGCTTCAGTCTGGCCTCGGCCTACGCCAGCAACGTTGACCAACTGCTGGTACTGCGCTTTTTAACCGGGCTTGGCCTGGGGGCCGGCATGCCTAATGCCACTACCTTGCTTTCGGAATACACCCCCGAACGCCACAAGTCTTTGCTGGTAACCAGCATGTTTTGCGGCTTTAACCTCGGCATGGCGGGCGGCGGGTTTGTCTCTGCCAAGTTGATCCCGATGTATGGCTGGCACAGCCTGTTGTTGATTGGCGGCGTGCTGCCGCTGATTCTTGCCGTGGTATTGCTGTTCTGGTTACCGGAGTCGGCGCGCTACCTGGTGGTGCGCAACCGCAGTGTTGAGCGTATTCGCAAGACCCTTGCCCCGATCGACCCTGCCCAGGTGGCCCAGGCGTCAAGCTTCAGCGTGCCGGAGCAGAATACCGTCAAGGCGCGCAACGTCTTTGCAGTGATCTTTTCCGGCACTTACAGCACCGGCACCCTGTTGCTGTGGCTCACCTACTTTATGGGGCTGGTGATCGTTTATCTGTTGACCAGCTGGCTGCCGACGCTGATGCGTGACAGCGGCGCAAGCATGGAGCAGGCGGCATTTATTGGCGCTCTGTTCCAGTTCGGCGGGGTGTTGAGTGCAGTGGGGGTGGGTTGGGCGATGGACCGGTTCAACCCGCACAAAGTGATCGGCATTTTCTACCTGCTGGCCGGGGTGTTTGCCTACGCGGTTGGTCAGAGCCTGGGCAATATCACCGTGCTGGCAACTCTGGTGCTGGTGGCCGGTATGTGCGTCAACGGTGCGCAATCGGCGATGCCGTCGCTGGCCGCACGTTTTTATCCGACCCAGGGGCGGGCCACCGGTGTGTCATGGATGCTCGGCATCGGCCGCTTCGGCGCCATTCTGGGGGCGTGGATGGGCGCGACCCTGCTGGGTCTGGGCTGGAACTTCGAGCAGGTGCTGACCGCGCTGGTGATTCCGGCTGCCCTGGCAACCACGGCAGTGCTTGTCAAAGGCATGGTCAGCCACGCTGATGCAACCTGATAGGCAGCCTGCTAACTATGTGTTCGATTAGCGAACACATAGTCGATTATCGGATTGTTTGGGCCAAAGCCGCGGCTTAATCTGCTGAGCATCCGGTGTCGCCCTGGCGCACCTTCTTCAACCGCAGTGGCCTACAAAAAACGGGAGCTACCCCAGATGGCAGACATCATTTCGTTACACGACGCGGTGAAACAATTTGTGAGCGATGGTGACACCGTTGCCCTTGAAGGTTTCACCCACCTGATCCCGACTGCAGCGGGTCATGAAATCATCCGTCAGGGCAAGAAAGACCTGACTCTGGTGCGGATGACGCCTGATCTGGTGTACGACCAGTTGATCGGTGCCGGTTGTGCACGAAAGTTGATCTTTTCCTGGGGTGGCAACCCTGGCGTTGGTTCCCTGCACCGTTTGCGCGATGCCGTCGAGAAACAGTGGCCACAGCCGCTGGAAATCGAAGAGCACAGCCACGCCGACCTGGCCAATGCCTACGTTGCGGGTGCCTCGGGCCTGCCATTTGCGGTGCTGCGTGCATACGCAGGGTCTGATTTACCCAAGGTCAATCCGCTGATCAAGACCGTCACTTGCCCGTTTACTGGCGAAGTACTGGCCGCAGTACCGGCGGTGCGCCCGGATGTCACGGTGATTCACGCGCAAAAGGCCGACCGCAAGGGCAACGTGCTGCTGTGGGGCATCCTGGGGGTGCAGAAAGAAGCAGCGCTGGCGGCCAAGCGCTGCATCGTCACCGTTGAAGAAATCGTCGACGACCTGCAAGCGCCGATGAATGCCTGCGTCCTGCCAACCTGGGCCTTGAGCGCAGTGTGTCATGTGCCGGGTGGGGCGCACCCTTCCTACGCTCATGGTTATACCGAACGCGATAACCGTTTCTATCAAGCGTGGGACCCGATTGCCCGCGACCGTGAGATCTTTACTGCCTGGATCAATGAATACATCCACGGCACTGCGAATTTCAGTGAGTTCCAGGCCAAGCTGGCCCGCGCTTCGGAGGCTAAATAATGACCTACACCACCAATGAAATGATGACCGTTGCGGCGGCCCGCCGTTTGAAAAACGGTTCGGTGTGTTTTGTCGGCATTGGCTTGCCTTCCAAGGCGGCTAACCTGGCGCGTCTGACCTCGTCTCCGGATGTGGTGCTGATCTACGAGTCCGGCCCGATTGGTGCCAAGCCTGATGTGTTGCCGCTGTCGATAGGTGACGGTGAACTGGCCGAAACGGCTGACACAGTAGTCTCCACCAGTGAAATCTTCCGTTACTGGCTGCAGGGCGGTCGGGTCGATGTCGGCTTTTTGGGCGCAGCCCAGGTCGACCGTTTCGGCAATATCAACACCACAGTGGTCGGTGACTACCACCAGCCAAAAGTGCGCCTGCCAGGTGCCGGTGGCGCGCCGGAAATCGCCGGTTCGGCGAAAAGCGTGCTGATCATCCTCAAGCAGTCGGCCCGTTCATTTGTCGACAAGCTGGACTTCATTACCTCGGTGGGCCACGGTGAAGGCGGCGACTCGCGCAAGCGTCTGGGCCTTCCGGGTGCCGGGCCGGTGGGCATCATTACCGATCTGTGCACCATGGAACCTGAAGAACAGACCAACGAATTTGTAGTCACTGCCCTGCATCCGGGCGTGACCCGCGAGCAAGTCATTGCTGCCACCGGCTGGGCCATTCGCTTTGCCGATAATGTGGCGCAAACAGCGGCCCCGACCGACGTCGAACTCAGCGCCTTGCGTGACCTGGAAGCGCGCACCGCACTGGCCCACGGTCAGGCTCCGGGAGAAGCATGATGCGCGAAGTCTTTATCTGTGACGCGATTCGTACCCCTATCGGCCGTTTTGGCGGTGGCCTGGCAGGCATGCGCGCCGATGATCTGGCGGCAGCGCCGATCAAGGCGCTGATCGAACGCAACCCGAATGTGAACTGGAACGAAGTCGACGAAGTTTTTTTCGGCTGCGCCAACCAGGCCGGTGAAGACAACCGCAACGTGGCGCGCATGGCCGCGTTGCTGGCCGGGCTGTCGGACAGCATTCCAGGCGTGACCCTCAACCGCCTGTGTGCCTCGGGTATGGATGCCATCGGCACGGCGTTCCGCGCCATTGCCAGCGGCGAGATGGAACTGGCGATTGCCGGTGGCGTCGAGTCCATGTCGCGGGCGCCGTTTGTGATGGGCAAGGCCGATGCCGCGTTCTCGCGCAACATGAAACTGGAGGACACCACCATTGGCTGGCGCTTTATCAACCCGCTGATGAAAGCCCAATACGGTGTCGACCCGATGCCACAGACGGCGGACAACGTGGCCGACGAGTACAAGATTTCCCGCGCCGATCAGGACGCTTTCGCCCTGCGCAGCCAGCAACGGACTGCTGCTGCCCAGGCCGCAGGCTACTTTGCCGAAGAAATCGTGCCGGTGCGTATTGCCCATAAAAAAGGTGAGACGGTGGTTGAGCACGACGAGCATCCGCGTGCCGATACCAGCCTGGAAACCCTGGGCAAACTCAAGCCGGTCAACGGCCCGGACAAGACCGTCACTGCGGGCAATGCCTCGGGGGTCAACGATGGCGCCGCGGCGATGATCCTGGCATCGGCCGAGGCGGTCAAACGCCATGGCCTGACCGCTCGCGGTCGGGTTCTGGGCATGGCCAGCGCCGGTGTTGCGCCCCGTGTAATGGGCATTGGCCCGGTGCCGGCGGTGCGTAAGCTGGTGGAGCGCCTGGGGTTGGCGGTGAGTGATTTTGACGTGATCGAACTCAACGAAGCCTTCGCCAGCCAGGGCCTGGCCGTTTTACGCGAGCTGGGCCTGGCTGACGATGCGCCGCAGGTAAACCCCAATGGCGGGGCAATTGCCCTGGGTCACCCCCTGGGCATGAGCGGTGCTCGCATCGTCATGACCGCCTTGCATCAGCTGGAAAAAACCGGTGGCAAGAAAGGCCTGGCGACCATGTGCGTGGGCGTTGGGCAGGGTCTGGCATTGGCTATTGAACGGGTCTGATAGCGCTCAATACTGCCTCTGTGGGAGCGAGCCCGCTCGCTCCCACGGCCTCAGTCGTTCGGCTTATTGCGGTGATGGCGCGAGATGTTGCAATGTGTGTCTGATTGCAACTAAAACCTGATGAGTAAATAAAGATGACAACAGCAACTCACTACACAGGAGAGGAGCGCAAAAAAAGGATTTTTGCGATTGTCGGTGCATCCTCCGGCAACCTGGTCGAATGGTTCGACTTTTACGTTTACGCCTTCTGTGCGATCTACTTCGCTCCCGCTTTCTTCCCCTCCGATGACCCTACGGTGCAGTTGCTGAACACGGCCGGTGTGTTTGCGGCGGGTTTTTTGATGCGCCCCATAGGTGGCTGGCTGTTTGGCCGGGTGGCTGACAAGCACGGGCGAAAGAATTCCATGATGATCTCGGTGCTGATGATGTGCGCCGGCTCACTGGTTATTGCCTTCTTGCCGACCTATGCCTCGATCGGCGCCTGGGCCCCGGCCTTGTTGCTGATGGCACGGCTGTTCCAGGGCCTGTCGGTAGGGGGTGAATACGGCACCACTGCGACCTATATGAGTGAAGTGGCACTCAAGGGCCAGCGCGGCTTCTTTGCTTCCTTCCAGTATGTAACGCTGATCGGCGGGCAACTGCTGGCGGTGCTGGTGGTGGTGATTCTTCAGCAGTTTCTGTCAGAAGACGAACTGCGGGCCTGGGGCTGGCGCATCCCCTTTGTGATCGGTGCCATTGCGGCGCTGATTTCGTTGTTGCTGCGTCGCACCCTGAAAGAAACCACCAGCGCCGAAACCCGCCAGGACAAGGATGCAGGTAGCGTGAGAGCGTTGTTCCGCGACCACAAAGCGGCATTTATTACCGTGCTGGGCTACACCGCAGGCGGCTCGCTGATTTTCTACACCTTTACCACCTACATGCAGAAATACCTGGTCAACACCGCCGGTATGCACGCCAAGACCGCCAGTTACATCATGACCGGGGCGCTGTTCCTTTATATGTGCATGCAGCCGCTGTTCGGCATGCTGGCGGACAAGATCGGCCGGCGTAACAACATGCTCTGGTTTGGCGCGCTGGGTACGCTGTGTACGGTGCCGATCCTGTTGACCCTGAAAACCATCAGCAGTCCCTTCCTGGCCTTTGTCCTGATTACCCTGGCGCTGGCGATTGTCAGCTTCTACACCTCGATCAGCGGCCTGGTCAAAGCCGAGATGTTCCCGCCGCAGGTACGGGCGCTGGGTGTTGGCCTGGCCTATGCCGTGGCTAACGCCATCTTTGGTGGTTCTGCGGAATACGTGGCACTGGGCCTCAAGTCCATGGGCATGGAAAACAGCTTCTACTGGTATGTGACGGTGATGATGGCCATCGCGTTCCTGTTCAGCTTCCGTTTGCCCAAGCAGCCCAAGTACCTGCACCACGATTTGTGATGTGCCCGCGCGCCCGGCTGTGGCGCGCGCTTTCTAAGGAAGGTTTATGAGTGATCAGCTGTTCGATGCGTACTTTACCGCCGAGGCCATGAAGCAAGTGTTTTGCGATCATGGCCGGGTACAGGCCATGCTCGACGTCGAAGCGGCGCTGGCCCGGGCACAAGCCCGGGTCGGGGTGATTCCTCACTCTGCGCTTGCACCGATTACCGCGGCCTGTCGCGCACAATTCTACGATTTTGAAGCGCTGGGCCTGGCGATCGCCAGTGCCGGCAATTCGGCGATCCCGCTGGTCAAGGCCCTGGGCAAACAGATTGCCAGCAGCGCGCCCGAAGCGGAACGTTATGTGCATTTGGGTGCCACCAGCCAGGACGTGATGGACAGCGGTCTGGTCCTGCAATTGCGCGCCGCTCTGGATTTGATCGAGCGTGACATGACGCAGCTGGCGGATGTGCTCGCCGCGCAGGCTCAGCGCTATGCCACAACGCCTTTGGCCGGACGCACCTGGCTGCAGCAGGCTACTCCGGTGACCTTGGGCATGAAAATCGCCAGCTGGCTGGGGGCCGTGACCCGTAGCCGCCAGCGTCTGCACGAGCTCAAACCGCGTTTACTGTGCCTGCAGTTTGGCGGTGCTTCCGGCACCCTGGCCGCCCTTGGCGATCAGGCCATGCCGGTGGCACAGGCGTTGGCTGATGAACTGGGCCTGAGTCTGCCTGAGCAACCCTGGCATACCCAGCGTGATCGTCTGGTGGAATTTGCCGCAGTTCTGGGCCTGATCGCCGGTGGCCTGGGCAAAATCGGTCGGGATATCAGCCTGCTGATGCAGACCGAGGCGGCGGAAGTGTTCGAGCCGTCGGCACCGGGCAAGGGCGGCTCGTCGACCATGCCGCACAAGCGCAACCCGGTTGGGTCTGCGGTATTGATCGGTGCCGCAACGAGGGTGCCGGGCCTGCTGAGCATTTTGTTCAGCGCCATGCCTCAGGAGCACGAGCGCAGCCTGGGCTTATGGCATGCCGAATGGGAAACCCTCCCCGAGATTTGTTGCGTGGTGTCCGGCGCGCTGGTACAGGCGTTGAATATTGCCCGTGGGCTGGAAGTGGACAGTGAGCGCATGGCGCGCAACCTCGATCTGACCCACGGGCTGGTGCTGGCTGAAGCGGTAAGCATTGTGCTGGCGCAGCGGGTAGGGCGCGAAACCGCGCATCATCTGCTGGAGCAGTGTTGCAAGCGGGCGGTGGCCGAAAAGCGCCATTTACGTGGGGTGCTGGGCGAAGAGCCGCAAATCACCGCGCACCTCAGCGCGCAGGAACTGGATCGCCTGCTCGATCCGGCCCATTACCTTGGTCAGGCGACGACGTGGGTCGAACGTGCGCGGGCTGAACATTTTGCGTTGGTCCTCTAAAGGAGAAACTCGTGGGACGTGTACAACTCGCTGAAGGTGAACTCAACTACCGCCTGGACGGCCCGCAAGGTGCACCGGTGCTGGTGCTGTCCAATTCCCTGGGCACTGATCTGGGGATGTGGGACACGCAGATTGCGGCGTTCGCCGAGCACTTCCAGGTATTGCGCTACGACACCCGGGGTCATGGCCAGTCGTTGGTGACCGAAGGACCGTATAGCATTGAACAACTGGGCGGAGATGTTTTGGCGCTGCTGGATGCGCTGCATATCGAGCGCGCGCATTTTTGCGGGTTGTCGATGGGTGGACTGATTGGCCAGTGGCTGGGGATCCATGCCGGTTCGCGGCTGCACAAGCTGGTGGTGTGCAACACGGCTGCCAAAATTGGCGAGCCTGCGGTCTGGAATCCGCGCATCGAGATGGTTTTGCGTGAGGGTGCTGCGGCGATGGCGGGGTTGCGTGATGCCTCCATTGCCCGCTGGTTTACCGCGGACTTCGCCCAGGCCAATCCCGGGCAGGCCAAGCGCATCACCGATATGCTGGCGGCCACTTCGCCCCAGGGCTATGCCGCCAATTGTGCTGCTGTGCGTGATGCAGATTTTCGCGATCAGTTGGGCGCAATCGAAGTGCCCATGCTGGTGATCGCGGGCACTGAAGATGCCGTCACGCCGCCTGCGGGCAGCCACTTCATTCAGGAACATGTGCGTGGCGCGCAGTACGCCGAGTTTTACGCCGCGCACCTGTCCAACGTGCAGGCAGGCGATGCTTTCAGCCAGCGCGTGCTGCAATTTTTGCAGGCAAGCTAAGGAGTTTTTTGTGGACGAGAAACAACGTTACGACGAGGGCATGCAAGTACGCCGTGCGGTGCTGGGTGATGCCCATGTGGATCGCAGCCTCAATGCCCTGACCGAGTTCAACAGCGAGTTCCAGGAAATGATCACCCGCCACGCCTGGGGTGATATCTGGACTCGTCCGGGGTTGGCGCGCCATACCCGTAGCCTGATTACCATCGCGATGCTGATCGGCATGAACCGCAATGAAGAGCTGAAACTGCATCTGCGCGCTGCGGCCAACAATGGCGTGACCCGGGCCGAGATCAAGGAAGTGATCATGCAGAGTGCTATCTATTGCGGGATTCCGGCGGCCAATGCGACGTTTCATCTGGCTGAATCGGTGTGGGATGAATTGGGGGTTGAGTCGCGGGAGTAACAGCGGCTACAGATCAATCTGCATCCCTAGCCTGAAACAACAAACCCGCCATAAGGCGGGTTTGTTGTTTAACCGATACGCATCAAGCCTTGGGTGGCTGATCCGAAACAGGGCGGTTTTGCCCGGTCTGTTCGTACCAGCCGCCACCCAGCGCCTTGTACAGCGTGACTTCACTGGTCAGCTGCGAAAGACGGTCGGTGATCAACGATTGCTGCGCGCTGAACAACGAGCGCTGGGCATCGAGGAAGGTCAGGTTGCTGTCGATGCCAATCCGATAACGACGCTCGGCCAAACGGTAGTAATCCTGGTTGGCGTTGACGAAGTCGGTTTGCGCCTGCAACTGCTGGTTGTAGGTTTGACGCGCTGCCAGACCGTCAGAAACTTCCTGGAAGGCGGTCTGGATTGTTTTCTCGTACTGGGAAACGGTGATCTCTTTCTGGATTTTTGCGTAGTCCAGGCTGGCGCGCAAAGCCCCTGCGTTAAAGATCGGCAAGTTGATTTGCGGTGAGAACAACCAGGTGCCCGAGCCGCCCTTGAACAGCCCCGACAGGTCAGGGCTCAAGGTCCCGGCATTGGCCGTGAGGCTGATGCTCGGGAAAAACGCTGCCCGCGCCGCGCCGATGTTGGCGTTGGCGGCCAGCAACTTGTGCTCGGCTTCAAGGATGTCCGGACGACGTTGCAGCAAGTCCGATGGCAAGCCAGCCGGTACTTCGCTCAACAGGTCGGCTGCCAGCGGTTGGGCTGCCGGCAGGTTGTCCGGGATGGTGCTGCCCAGCAACAGCGCGAGGCTGTTCTGATCTTGCGCCACCTGACGGGTGTAGCGGGCCAGCTGCACCTTGGCGTTTTCCACCGAGGTGCGTGACTGGCTGACTTCAAGGGCCGAGGCCACACCGACTTCATTGCTGCGCAAAGTGAGCTTGTAGCTCTCATCGAACGCCTTGAGGGTGTCTTCGGTGAGCTTGAGCAGCTCTTTGTCAGCCTGCCAGGTCAGGTAGGCATTGGCGACGCTGGCCACCAGACTGATCTGGGTGCTGCGTCGGGCTTCTTCGGTTGCAAAGTAGTTCTGCAACGCCTGATCGCTCAGGCTGCGAACCCGGCCGAACAGGTCCAGCTCGTATGCACTGACCCCAAGGGTGGCCGAATAAGAGCTGGTGATGCTCGACTCGCCGGTTTGCGACATGTTGGCCGGAGTACGTTGACGGCTACCGCTGCCAGAGGCCGAAACCGCCGGGAACAGATCGGCGCGCTGGATGCGGTACTGCGCGGCATAGGCGTCGATGTTCAACGCCGCGACGCGCAGGTCGCGGTTGTTGACCAGAGCCGTCTGGATCAGCTGCTGCAGCGCCGGGTCATGGAAAAACTGACGCCAGCCCTGTTCCGCAGCGGCCTTGCTGGCCGCCTCGGTTGGCGAGTAGGCCGGGCCTTGCGGGTATTGCGCCGCTACCGGCGCTTCAGGGCGCTGGTAGTCGGGGATCAGCGAGCAGCCGCCGAGCGTAAACGCTGCAACAGCTACTGCGAGAAGCGACTTGCTCATTGGCCAGCCTCTTGGTTTGGAGTTTTAGTCAGATCCACTTTCTTTTCCGTGTCTTTATTCTTGCCGCCGCCAATGGACGATACGGCCACAAAGAACAGCGGTACCCAGAACACGGCCAGTACGGTGGCGGTGATCATGCCACCGATAACACCGGTACCAATAGCGTGCTGGCTGCCCGAGCCTGCGCCCGTGGAGATGGCCAGTGGAACCACACCCAGTACGAAGGCCAGGGAGGTCATGATGATCGGACGCAGACGCATGCGGCACGCCTCGATCGCGGCATCCACCAGGCTTCGTCCCTGCTCATGCAGTTCCTTGGCAAACTCGACGATCAGAATGGCGTTTTTCGAGGCCAGACCGATGGTCGTAAGCAAGCCCACCTGGAAGTACACGTCGTTGGACAACCCGCGCAGGCTGGTGGCCATAAGCGCACCAATGATCCCCAGGGGTACGACCAGCATCACCGCAATCGGGATCGACCAGCTTTCGTACAGTGCTGCAAGGCACAGGAATACCATCAGCAAGGAAATAGCGTACAGGGCAGGCGCTTGCGAACCTGACAGACGTTCCTCGTAAGACAGCCCCGTCCAGGAAATACCTACACCCGCTGGCAACTTCTTGGCCAGGGCTTCGACCTCAGCCATGGCTTGACCGCTGGTATAGCCCGGAGCCGGAGCGCCGAGAATTTCCATCGCTTCTACGCCGTTGTAACGCGACAGCTTGGGTGGGCCGTAGATCCACTCGCCCTTGGCGAAGGCCGAGAACGGCACCATGGTTCCCTGATCGTTACGCACGTACCATTTCTTCAGGTCTTCGGGGTTCATCCGCGAGTCAGCTTCGCCTTGCAGGAATACCTTTTTGACTCGACCGTGGTCGATGAAGTCGTTGACATAACTGGCACCCAGACCAATGGACAGGGTGTTGTTGATGTCCGAAATGCTCAGGCCCAGGGCGCGAGCGGCCTCATCGTCGATCAGCAGCTTGTATTGCGGTTCATCGTTCAGACCGTTCGGACGTACGCCCGCCAGGATCTTGCTTTGAGCCGCCATCCCCAGGAACTGATTGCGTGCAGCCATCAGTTTCTCGTGGCCAATGCCGGAGCGGTCTTGCAGGTACACGTCGAAACCGGTGGCGTTACCCAGTTCCATTACAGCAGGCGGGGCAAAAGCGAACACCATTGCATCGCGGTAGCTGGAGAACACTTTCTGCGCCCGTGCAGCCAGTGCAAATACACTGTTGTCGGAATCGCGCTCGCCCCACGGCTTGAGCATGATGAACGCCAGGCCGGAGCTCTGGCCACGGCCGGCGAAGTTGAAGCCGTTTACGGTAAACACCGAAGACACAGCGTCCGACTCATCGGCCAGCAGGTATTCGCGCATCCGGTCGATCACTTGCTGGGTGCGCTCTGCAGTGGTGCCTGCCGGTGTTTGAACCTGTGCAAACAGTACGCCCTGGTCTTCTTCCGGGAGGAAGGAGGTAGGGATACGGGTAAACAGGAACACCATGCCAACCACAATCAGCACATAAGCCAGCAGGTACGGAGCCTTGTGCCGCAGAATGCTGCCGACACCTTTTTCATAGCGTTTCACGCCATTGTCGAAGGTCCGGTTGAACCAGCCGAAGAAACCGCGCTTGTTCTCGCCGTGATCACCCTTCTGGATTGGCTTGAGCATGGTGGCGCACAGGGCCGGGGTGAAAATCAGGGCAACCAGTACCGACAGGCCCATCGCCGACACGATAGTGATCGAGAACTGGCGATAGATCACACCCGTGGAGCCGCTGAAGAAGGCCATCGGCAGCAATACCGCCGACAACACCAGCGCAATACCTACCAGGGCACCCTGGATCTGCTCCATGGATTTCTTGGTGGCTTCCTTGGGCGGCAGTCCTTCTTCGGACATGACCCGCTCAACGTTTTCAACCACCACGATCGCATCGTCCACCAGCAAGCCGATGGCCAGTACCATACCGAACATGGTCAGGGTGTTGATGCTGAAGCCTGCAGCGGCCAGGATCCCGAAGGTACCCAGCAATACAACCGGTACTGTCATCGTGGTGATGATGGTGGCCCGGAAGTTTTGCAGGAACAGGAACATCACCAGGAACACCAGTACAACCGCTTCGACCAGGGTGTGCACCACACCTTCGATCGATGCCGAAACCACAGGCGTGGTGTCGTACGGGTAAACGACTTTCATACCTTCCGGGAAGAAGGGTTCCAGGCCGTTGATGGTTTCACGCAATGCCTTTGCCGTGTCCAGAGCGTTGGAGCCCGGGGCCAGCTTGATCGCGATACCCGATGCCGGTTTGCCGTTGAATTGTGCGCTGACGCTGTAGTTCTCACCACCCAGGGCAACATCTGCGACATCGCTCAGGCGTACCTGGGAGCCGTCGGTGTTGACCTTGAGCAGGATCTTTTTGAACTCTTCAGCCGTTTGCAGACGGGTTTTGCCGATGATGGTCGCGTTCAGCTCTTGACCCTTGACGGCAGGCAGGCCGCCCAGTTGCCCGGAGGACACCTGAACGTTCTGTGCGCTGATGGCCGATTTAACGTCCACCGGAGTCAGGTTGTATTTGTTCAGCTTGACCGGGTCGAGCCAGATACGCATGGCGTACTGGGCGCCGAACACCTGGAAGTCGCCCACACCTTCGGTACGGGAGATCGGGTCCTGCATGTTGGAAACGATGTAGTTGGACAGGTCGTCCTTGTTCATGCTGCCGTTTTCAGACACCACACCAATAACCATCAGGAAGTTTTTCACTGCCTTGGTTACACGGATACCTTGCTGCTGTACCTCTTGCGGTAGCAGGGGGGTCGCCAGGTTGAGCTTGTTCTGTACCTGGACCTGTGCGGTGTCAGGGTCAGTGCCTTGCTCGAATGTGGCGGTGATGCTCATGCTGCCGTCGGAGTTACTTTCCGATGACACATAGCGCAGGTGGTCGATACCGTTGAGCTGTTGCTCGATCACCTGAACCACGGTGTCCTGCACGGTTTGCGCCGAAGCGCCCGGGTAGGTCACGGAGATCGAAATGGCCGGTGGTGCAATGCTCGGGTACTGGTTGATCGGCAACTTCAGGATCGATAGAGCCCCGACCAGCATGATCACCAGGGCTATAACCCAGGCGAAAATCGGACGGTCGATAAAAAATTTCGACATGGTTTATTCCCCTTTACTGCCTGCAGCTTTTTCTGTTGCCGGGGCAGATGCCGGGGTTTCGCCTTGTGGCTTGTCCATGATCTTGACTTCAATGCCAGGCTTGATGAATTGCAGGCCATCAGTAATCAGACGGTCGCCAGGGTTCAGGCCTTTCTCAACCAGCCAGTTGCTGCCAACGGTGCGCGAAGCTTGCAGTACACGCAGCTCAACCTTGTTGTCCGGTCCAACGATCATTGCAGTCGGTTGGCCCTTGAGGTTGTGGGTCACGCCGATCTGTGGAGCGAGGATGGCATTGCTGTCGATGCCTGCTTCCAGCTGCGCGTGTACAAACATGCCCGGCAACAGGGTTTCGTCAGGGTTAGGGAATACGGCGCGCAGGGTGACGGAACCGGTGGTTTCATCAACCGAGACTTCGGCGAACTCAAGGCGACCTTCCTGGCCGTACTCGCTGCCGTCAGGCAGGGTCAGCTTGACCTTGGCGGCGTTTTCACCGGCCTTCTTCAAACGGCCACTGGCCAGGTCACGGCGCAGTTCGAGCATTTCTACCGAGGACTGGGTCACGTCAACATAGATCGGGTCCAGTTGGGTGATCACGGCCAATGCATTGGCCTGGCCACTGGTGACCAGTGCACCTTCGGTGTACAGCGAGCGACCGATGCGGCCGGTCAGCGGCGCCAGCACCTTGGTGTAGCGCAGGTTAACCTGGGCGGTGTTCAGCGCGGCTTCTGCTTCCAGGCGGGCGGCTTCGGCGTTGTCGTATTCCTGACGGCTTACGGCTTGCTCGGCGACCAGTTGCTTGTAGCGCTGAGCCAGTGATTTTGCCGATTGCAGGGTGGCGCGGGCGCTGAGTACGGCGCTTTCATAGATCGCCGGATCGATTTGATAGAGCTGCTGGCCGATCTTGACGTCACTGCCTTCTTTAAAGAAGCGCTTGAGGATGATGCCGTTTACCTGCGGGCGTACTTCTGCCGAACGATATGACGCGGTGCGGCCAGGCAGATCGGTGGTCAAGGTAAATGGCTGGGTTTTCAGCGTGACAACGCCGACCTGAGGGATTTGCGGGGCAGGTGCTGCCTCTTCCTTTTTGCATCCGCTGAGCAGCGAAGCAAGGGCGATGGCAGCAACCAGAGCGGTAACAGCTGGCTTGAATTGCATGAAGATCCTCGGGTCAGGCACGCGAAAGCGCACAAGAATAGTGGAAGGGTAAAGAAAGCTGTTCCGGGTGGATAAATAGCTTGCTAAGTAATATACTTACATTCGTGTCTGTTTGTAAATAGTGGGACGCTGTCTCGCCAAGCCTTACAGCGCCATTTTTCATGCGTGTAGTAGACCGGGATAAGGCATAACAAGCGCCACCCGATGTTGGTCCGGGCAAGTGACCGTAGAGGCCCGGATCCTTCTGATTGAGGTTTTTATTGCCATGGTGCGTCGTACCAAAGAAGAAGCTCTTGAAACCCGGAGCAAAATCCTCGAAGCGGCCGAACAGGCCTTCTATGAGCGCGGGGTTGCCCGCACGACGCTGGCTGATATCGCCACACTGGCGGGTGTCACCCGTGGTGCCATTTACTGGCACTTCAGCAACAAGGCCGAGTTGGTTCAAGCCATGCTCGACAGCTTGAATGAGCCTCTGGATGAAATGGCCAGGGCAAGCGAAAGCGAGAACGAAGTCGACCCGCTTGGCTGCATGCGCCAATTGCTGATTCACTTGTTTCGCCAGGTTGCCATTGACCCAAAAACCCGGCGTATCAATGAAATTTTGTTCCATAAGTGCGAATTCACTGACGAAATGTGTGATTTACGGGCTCAACGCCAGATGGCGATGCTCGATTGCAACAGCAGGATCGAGCTGGCCCTGAGCAATGCCATTCATCGTCAACAGCTCCCTGAAAATCTGGATGTTCGCCGTGCTGCCATCTGCCTGCATGCCTATATCGACGGAATACTCGGACAATGGCTGCTGGTTCCCGACAGCTTTGACCTGTACACACACGCGCAATCCTGGGTCGATACGGGGCTGGACATGCTGCGCACAAGCCCAGCTTTAAGAAACTCCGGCAATATCCGAGAGGGAGTCTAGTAGGCTCAAGCAATAAGGCGAGTGAAGATTTTGCCCTTTGGGCCATTTGATGGCAGATGGCATTTATATACGTCTGGCCCGCGGGTTTAAAGTTAGCGAGCTAAGTATTTTGTAGCTAAATTGTTATCGTTTAGTTAAGCGTCCCACAGCCAGATGTAATTAATCCTAAGCGATTGCGGATTAAGGATTACTGAACGGCGGCATCTTTCTCGGTTATTTTTTCCAATCAACCCTTCCTGCCTTGGCTTCCCCTACACTTGAGCAACGCTTTGGCCTCAGGCCAGAGCTGCCAGCAACGGGGGAGCGGGCAACTGCCAGGCTGTTTTCCTCTCCCGACTGAAGCAAACAGACTGCGACGGTGTGGTGTGTCGTGGACAATTCGAGGAATAACAAGTGAACAAGATTTACTCGAGTGCTGAATCCGCTTTGCAAGGCCTGGTCGAAGACGGCATGACCCTGGCTGTAGGCGGTTTTGGCTTGTGCGGTATCCCCGAAGCGCTGATCGCGGCTTTGCGCGATACCGGCAAGCGCGAGCTGACGGTGATCAGCAATAACGCCGGGGTTGACGGATTTGGTCTGGGGCAACTGCTGGAAACGCGCCAGATTCGCAAAATGATTTCCTGTCTCTTATACACATCT
>NZ_JASJWL010000032.1:0-51992 GCF_035019225.1 Pseudomonas sp. CCC4.1
CTCTGTAGATACTCTGTTGCAGGTCAAGCCCTATTGTGGGAGCGAGCCTGCTCGCGAACGACCTTCGCGAGCAGGCTCGCTCCCACAGTTGCAGTGTTCCTGCAGCAGCCTTCGTTCCTCGGCAGCTACAGGGGCAGTTGCCCCATCCCTCAAACAGCCTAACCCTTACGGACGATGTTCAAGGCCCGGCCCCGTCTGATTATCGCGATCACTTTCAACCAGTGTGCGAGGGACCGCGAGCATGGGCGCTTTTGTCTTGTCATCGGCTGTGCAACGCTGCGCCGAGCAGTTGATGGCCCGGCGCAAAGCCTTGCTCGGCTTTTTTCTGTTGCTCACCCTGGCCTTGGGCTACAGCGCCACCCAGGTTCGCCTGGACCCCGGTTTCAACAAGCAGATACCGGTGCGCCATGCCTACATGATCAACTTCCTGGACTTCAGCCGTATCTTTACCGGCGCCAATCGCCTGCTGGTCAGCGTGCACTGGAAAGGCGAGGGGGATATCTATAACCCCGAGTTTCTCCAGACCCTGCAAAACGTCACCGATGACGTGTTTTATCTCTCCGGGGTCAGCCGCCCCAGCGTCACCTCGCTGTTTACCCCCAACGTGCGCTATATCGAAATCACTGAAGACGGCTATGTCGGTGATCTGGTGGTGCCGCCGCAATACGCCGCCACCCCCGCAGATTTGCAACAGGTACGCAGTAATGCCGCACGCTCCGGGCAGATCGGCCGGCTGCTGGCCAATGACCTCAAATCCGCGCTGGTGCGCGCTGACCTGCAGGACATCGATCCGAAGACCGGCCAGCCCGTAAGCTACATACAAATTGCCCGTGGCCTGGAAGACATCCGCGCCAAATACGCCAGCGACGATATCGAAATCAATATCGTGGGTTTTGCCAAACTGGTCGGCGACGTGGTCGAAGGGCTGAACACGGTGATGGGCTTTTTTGCCATCGCATTTCTGATCACCGCTGCGCTGCTGTGGTTGTATTCACGCTCGTTACGCCTGACCCTGGTGGCGCTGTTTGTCGCCTTGCTGCCGGTGATCTGGTTGCTTGGCCTGCTGCCGTTGCTGGGCCTGGGTATCGACCCGATGTCGATTCTGGTGCCGTTCCTGATCTTCTCCATCGGTGTGTCCCACGCCGTGCAAATGACCAACGCCTGGAAGCAGGAAGTGCTCGCCGGGAGTGATTCGGTGAGTGCGGCCAAGGTGGCGTTCAGCAAGATTTTCATTCCCGGTGCGCTGGCGTTATTGATGAACGCCCTGGGTTTCGGGGTGATCATGCTGATCGATATCCCCATCGTCCACGAGCTGGGCGTCACGGCCTGTATCGGTGTGATGCTGATGATCATCACCAACAAAATCGTTCTGCCGCTGCTCATCGCCCATCTGCAACTCGAGCCGCACCTGATGACGGTCAGGGCGCGCATTGCCAGCTCGCGTCACCCCCTGTGGTGGCGATTGTCGGCGCTGGCCACACCGGTACCGGCACTCTGGGTGTTTGCCCTGAGCCTGCTGCTGCTGGCGGCAGGCGCGATCAAGGCCCGCGAACTGGCCACTGGTGATATCGGCACCGGCGCGCCGGAGCTGCGGGCCGACTCGCGCTACAACCAGGACAACCAGAAAATCATCAGCAGTTACGCCATCGGCCTGGATGTGCTATCGGTGTTTCTGACCATTCGCGATCGCAGTGAAGCCTGCCTGGACCCGGCCGTCATGCGAGCGGTGGAAACATTCGACTTCAAGATGCGTGAAGTCCGCGGTGTGCAATCGGTGCAGAGCGTAGCGGGGATGAGCAAGCAGGTGATTGCCGGCAACAACGAAGGCAACCCGCGCTGGGCGGCCATCCCCGGTTCCGCCCAGGGCTTGCAACAGGGCGCCTACGCCTATTCACCGGACTCGGGGCTGGTGACGGACGGCTGCCAGAAAATGCAGATCCTGGTGTTCCTGACCGACCACGAAGGCGCCACCGTGGCCCATGTGCTGGATGAGGCCAGGCGCATTATCGCTGCGATTGCCGTGCCGGGGGTGGAGTTCAAGCTGGCGGGGGGCAATATCGGCGTGATGGCGGCGTCCAATGAAGCGGTCAAGCAGGCCGAAGTGGTGATGCTGGCGGCGTTGTTTGTGTCGGTGGCGCTGTTCTGCCTGCTGACCTTTCGCTCGGTGCGCGCAGTGCTGTGCATTCTGGTGCCCTTGGCGATTGTCGCGGTGCTGTGCAATGCACTGATGGCCCTGCTGGGTATTGGCCTCAAGGTCGCGACCTTGCCGGTAATGGCGCTGGGTGTGGGGGTAGGGGTGGACTACGGCATCTATCTGTACGAGCGCATCGAGCATGAGATGGCCGCGGGGCATGACCTGCGCGAAGCCTTCTACCGCGCCATGTGCCAGCGCGGCACGGCGGCGGTGTTTACCGCGCTGACCATGTCGCTGGGGGTGTGCACCTGGGTATTTGCGCCCCTCAAGTTCCAGGCCGACATGGGTGTGCTGTTGGCCTTCATGTTTATGGTCAACGTGCTGGGGGCGATCTTCCTGCTGCCGGCACTGGCTGCGTGGTTCAACCTGGGCAAGCCGCTGGTGGAACCCGCGATGCTCACGATTGCGCAATCAGCCAGAGCGTGAGTGGGCGCCAGGTTTCAGGTGGGAGCGGGCTTGCTCGCGATTCAGGCGCCGCGATGTATCAGCCAGACCACGTCGATCCAATCGCGGGCACGCCCGCTCCCACCAGTAAATGTGCATGACCAATAAAAAGGAGAACTCCATGGGACGCATCACCCATATGGGCGGCTGGCTGTCAGTTGCCCTGGCATTGCAGGGTTACAGCGCTCTGGCGCTGGCCCAGGCCCCTGCCGACCAGATCACCCGGCTGGGCAAGGACCTGACCTGTGTCGGCGCCGAAAAGGCGGGTAACGCCGCAGGCACCATCCCTGCTTTTGGCGGCCAATGGCTGGGCGCGGCACCGGGGATGAAGTTCGAGGGCACGGGCAAGCATCCCGTAGACCCTTACCCCAACGAAAAGCCGCTGTTTGTGATCACCGCGCAAAACCTCAGTCAGTACGACGGGCACTTGTCCGAGGGGCAAAAGGCCCTGTTCAAACTCTATCCGCAAACATTCCGCATGCCGGTTTACCCTTCGCACCGTGACTTTCGTTTTTCTGACACGGTGTGCAAGGCCACTCTGGAAAACGCCTCGGTCGCCAAGCTGGTCGATGATGGCGAAGGCGTGGTGGCCCGCACTGGCGGCGTGGCATTCCCCATTCCGCAAAACGGTATCGAGCTGCTGAAAAATGCCTCGCTGTTTACCGTGCGTGCCTGGACCGAGGAATACACCTCGGACAACGCTTATGTGCTCAAGGACGGCAATATCAACTGGGGCCGCGTGCACTCGCGCAACATGGCGCCGGGGCTGGAGCCGGGCAAGATCGGCGATACGGCGGGCAATTCGTCTTTCTACCTTAACGAAACCCTGCTGCCACAGCGCGACAAGGGTGAAATCAATACCGGTACCGAGTACTGGAACGACAAGACCGAACCGCGCCAGAGCTGGCGCTACGACCCGGGTACGCGGCGTGTGCGGCAGTCGCCGGGTTACGGTTTCGACATGGCCTTCCCGGGCTCCGGCGGTTCGATCACCGTCGACGAAGTGCGCATCTTCAACGGCTCGGCCCAGCGCTACAACTGGAACATTGTCGGTAAAAAAGAGCTGTATATCCCCTACAACACAGCACGCCTGCACGCTAATGACCTCAAGTACGCGAGCATGCTCACCCCCGGGCATATCAACCCTGACAACATGCGTTACGAGCTGCATCGTGTGTGGGTGCTTGAAGGTGTGCTCAAGCCGGGCAACCGCCATCTATATGGCAAGCGCACGCTGTATATCGACGAAGACAGCTGGTTCCCGATCATGGGTGACAACTACGACAACCGCGGCGAGTTGTGGCGCACCTCGATGGTCAATTACTTCTATGCCCCGGAAACGCAAACCTGGCAGGCCGGTGTTGGCCTGTATCACGACCTGAACGCTGGCAGTTATCTGGCCTTCAACCTGATCAACGAACAACGCAACGGCTATGTGCTGAACAAAGGCGGTTTTGCTGCTGGCGATTTTGGCCCCGAAGCGGCACGTCGGGCCGGCAAGTAACGCCCTGACGCCATCCTGCTGTCTGCCACGGGCCCTGCCTGTGCGCAGGTGGCCGGGCGGAGCAAAACAACAATAACAAGGAGCAAGGCATGTTCAAGCAATACACGCGTGTTGTCGGGACCGGTTTATTGTCGGGGCTGAGCGGTCTGGCCCTGGCGGCACCTACCCTCGAGCTGGGCGAAAACACCACCCTCGACTCTTCCCTGACCGTCAACTACACGGCCTCGATGCGTATCGCAAAACCGGATCACGAATACCTGAACAACATCAACTACGATGATGCCACGCGCAACTTCAAGCGCGGCTCGCTGATCAACAACCGGGTCAGCGTATTTGGCGAGTTGATGCTCAAGCACGACAACCTCGGCGCCGTGGTGCGCGGCAGTCATTTCTATGACGAGGTCTACCACCAGCGCAACGACAACGACTCACCGGACACGGTGAACAAGACCGGACGCTACAACGACTTCAGCCAGGACACGCGCAAACTCAGCGGCAGCAAGGCGCGGCTGCTGGATGCTTATGTGTATGGCGACTTTACCGTCAATGACGACCAGTACCTGTCACTAAAGGCCGGGCGGCATCTGGTGGCCTGGGGCGAGAGCCTGTTCTGGCCCAACATCAGCCAGGGCCAGGCACCGGTGGATTCGACCAAGTTCAACGTGCCCGGCACCGAAGCCAAGGATGCCTACTTGCCGGTGGGGCAGATATCGGGCGCGTGGTCAGTGAACGAAGACCTGACCCTGCTCGGGTTCTACCAGTACAAATGGGAAGAAACCCAGCTCAACCCCGTGGGCGACTACTTTGGCAGCGATACCTTTGGCCCGGGGGCCGAGTTTTTCCGGCTCGCCCCGGGTATCGTCGACAACCTGCCCAACGGGGCCGCAGTCGGCTACGCCGGCTCGGTCAAACCGGGCGACAGCGGCGAGTGGGGCCTGGGCACCCGATACCGGGTGACGCAAAACACCGAGGTCGGCCTGTTTCATTACAGTTATCACGACCGCGTCCCGGCACTGTTCTTCGACTTTACCGGGCAGACCCATTACTCGTCTCTGAACAAAGTGGGTGGCAACGGCAATGGCCCGAGTTACCAGCTGGGTTACTTTGACAACATCAAGCTCACCGGCATCAGTTTCACCACCAAAGCCGGTGATTCGGTGCAGTTCGCCGGTGACCTGAGCTATCGCGACGGCGCGGCGGTGTACCTGAGCAACGGTGCGCCGGCGCGGGGGCAGGTGTGGCAGGGAAACCTGAATGCCGTGTACATGATCGGGCCGACGTTTATGGCGCAGCAGACCACCCTGATGACCGAGGTGGTGCACCAGCGCATCCAGGGCGTGGATGACCTGACCATTAGCGGTGGCGGGGCGGGCACGGACGGGACTTTCAATAAATATGTGTATGACGGTCAAACACGGGGTTCAAGCCTGTTGGGGATCGGCGCCTATTTCGATCACCCCAGCGTATTCAACGGCTGGGACTTGACCACCAAGGCCACCTGGACCCAGAACATTGACGGCAGTGCCTATTCGGGGTTGGGCCGTGCTGAAAAGCGTCTGACAGTGGGTGGTGATTTCAAGTACCTGGGCAACTTTCAGCTGGGGCTGACTTATGTGGCGTATTTGAGCTCGGCCGATATTGCCCAGGGACGGACAATGGCGGATCGGGATTACCTGTCGTTCAATGGCAAGTACACCTTTTGACCCGGGCCCTCACGGCAACCCTCTCCCGGAGGGAGAGGGGCGGGATGAGAGGGCTTGTGATTCTCAGCCCGTCTACCGGGCCTCCCGCGGCATCCCCAGCGCTCGTTCGGCAATGATATTGCGCTGAATCTCATTACTGCCGCCATAAAGGGTATCCGCACGGGTAAACAGAAACAGCGCCTGCAACCGTGTCAGCTCATAAGGCGCCCCGGCCAGCAACTCGGCCTCTGGCCCCAGTACATCCATCGCCAGCTTGCCCAGGGCCACATGCCAGGTCGACCAGGCCAGTTTGTAGATCGTCGCTTCAGGCCGCAGGCTGCCATCCTGTACCCCGGACAACATGCGCAACGAGTTGTAGCGCAACACCCGCAAGCCGCTCCAGGCCTGTGCGATGCGCTGGCGCAGCACCGGGTCTTGCGCCGCACCATTGGCCTTGGCAATACGCACCACTTCGTCCAACTCATTCTGAAACTGCATTTGCTGGCCCAGGGTCGATACCCCGCGTTCAAACCCCAGCAGCGCCATGGCGATTTTCCAGCCATCACCCGGTTGGCCGATCAGGTTGTCTGCCGAAGCCCGCGCCTGATCAAAAAAAACCTCGTTGAATTCACTGGTACCGGTCAATTGCCGGATCGGCTGTACCCGTATACCCGGCTGGTCCATCTCCACCAGCAAGAACGACAGGCCGCGATGGCCAACACTTCCCGGCTCGGTACGTGCCAGCACAAAGCACCAGTCCGATTCATGAGCCAGTGAGGTCCAGACCTTTTGCCCGCTGATCAACCATTGCCCGCGGTCTTCATCGAAACTGGCGCGGGTCTTTATATTGGCCAGGTCCGACCCGGCACCCGGTTCGGAGTAGCCCTGACACCAAAAGTGCTGGCCCGCCAGTATCGGCGGCAAAAAACGTTGCTGCTGTTCCTGGCTGCCAAAGGCCGCAATCGTCGGCCCTACCAGCCCTTCGCCGATATGGCCCATACGTCCCGGGCCACCCGCCCTTGCGTACTCTTCGAAAAAGATCACTTGCTGGCTGATGCTCAAGCCACGGCCGCCATGCTCGGTGGCCCAGCCAGCACCCACCCAGTGGCCTTGGGCCAAGACCTGTTCCCAGCGCTTGCGCAACCCGGGAGCAAAGTCCTCATCCCCCGGGCCACCGCGAAAGCGCAAAGCTGCAAAGTCACCGCTCAGGTGCTGCTGCATCCACTGCGCAACCTGTTGGCGAAACTGCTCATCTGCTGCGCTAAAACCGATATTCATGTGCACTCTCCGAAAATCTGCCGGGCCAATTGCTCGCGATGAAACGCCGGGGTGCCGAGCATCTGCTCACTGGCCCGGGCTCGCTTGAAATACAGATGCGGGTCGTATTCCCAGGTAAAACCCACGCCACCGTGCAACTGGATGGACTCGGCGGCACACTGGAAAAAGCCTTCGCTGGCAAAAATTTTCGCAGTGGCCGCGGCTTCCCCAAGTTGCTCACGGATACCCGGATCACCATCGATATTCAGGCACTCGGCGGCGATGCAGGCAGCGTAGTAACTGGCCGAGCGCGCGCATTCGATGGCCAGCATCAAATCGGCACAGCGGTGCTTGATGGCCTGGAAACTGGCGATAGTGCGACCAAATTGTTCGCGGCCGCTGATATAGGCCAGAGTGATGTCCAGCGACTGCTGTGCGCCACCGGTCTGCTCGGCCGCCAGGCCAACACAGGCTATCTGCAGCACATCGCGCAGCATCGGCCAGCCTTGCCCGGGTTCGCTGAGCAACTGATCGTCGTGGACGACTACATCGTTCAGGGTGATGGTAGCCAGGCGGCGGGTCTGATCCAGTGTCGGTTGCCACTGGCAAACAATCCCGGGAGTATCGGCAGGCAGTGCAAACAGGCGGATACCGGCTTCGCCGACGCTGCCCGGCGTGCGTGCGGCAATGATCAACAGCTGGCAATCGCTGCCATCGATCACATAGTGATACTCGCCATTGAGGCGATAACCCCCCGCATGGCTCTGCGCATACACCTGCACGGCGCTGTCGTCCCAGCGAGGCGCGCTGGTGTAGGCGAGGCTGGCGCGAATCTCACCGGCGGCAATCAACGGCAGCCAGCGTTCCTTGAGTGCTTCATTGCGACTGAGCAGCAGGGCAGGGGTGGCCAGGCAGCAGGTTGCAAAGAATGGTGTGGGCAGCAGGCAGCGCCCGAGCTGTTCCTGGAGCAGACTGACTTCGACAAAGCCCAGGCCAAGACCTCCATAGGCCTCGGGGATCGCCAGTGCGGGCCAATACAGCTCCCTGGCCATTCGCGCCCAGGTAGCGGTGTCGTACCCCTGATCGCTGGTCATGGCCGTGCGCACCGCAGCGGAGCTGGCCACTTGGTTCAAAAAACGTTCGGCGGATGCCTGAATCATTCGCTGTTCGTCTGTCAGGGCAAGCTCCATATGGGCCTCGTCGTAAAAATACGGATCAAGGCGCCAGCATGAAAGCGCGCAGCACGGGTGCAATCCCTGAGCCGGACTAGTCCGTTTGATTAGCCCGAGTCAGATTTCGGAGTCCCAGACTACCGTGATATTCCCGGAATACTTGCCTTGCTCGGACAACATCTGCAGGACATGCTGCCTTTGTATTTCAAAATGCAGCGTGGATGGCTTGTTATCGACATAGTGCGTGGACTTGAACAGCAGTCCAGTTGAAGCCCTCAGGGGTTCTCGAGAGACCGAGGAGTCATCATCATTGCCGATGCCATTGGGCATGCTGACCAGAACATCGACTGGAACTGAGTGGCCGCTGCTGGTATTGCTGATTGCGCAGGTATCGCCTACCAACCGGTCACAGGCCAGTTGCATCTTGAAACGTGAGCTGGCAGAAATCATGAAAGGCTGATCCCGAAAAAGTTTCTCGGGCGTGCGGCCATTTTGCATCCATTCTTGCCAACTACCCTTGGGTGTCAGTTCTACTTTATTGCCGCCGGGTGGAATATCCACTTTAAGGGTGTGCTGGACATTAAGCAGGAATTTGATCGTGAGTATATTGTCGCTGGGGAGCATATTGTCTCCCATGTCAATGTCTTGGTAAGGCCCCACGGTATAGTTGATTTCACCATTATAATCACCCGATGACATTCCGAGTGGGTTGGGCGTCTTCATTTCATAAGAGAAGTCCAGGGTTCGATAAGTGAAGTTGGGGATGTCGTACAGTGCTGCTCTACTACAGGTTGCTCCGGAGACAGGTGTTGTCCAGTAGATCGGGATTCCGAACCAGTTAGCGACGAATGTCGTCGCACCAATGCAGGTGCCAGCCCCCCGCCATAAATAACCTCCCACCCATAATTTATTGAGACCATCCGACCAGCTGCTTGCATTGGGTACCAAGGTATGGATGTTCTGTGGTTCGATAGATGTATATGTTCCAATGCCGGTGATACGAACCTGTAACTCTTCAGTTTCCAGCGTTTGAGCATGGGTGACGATCAGAGTACGCCAATCACTGTTTGCCCGAATCATCATGCCTTGCCTGGGGTCTGGGTTGTTGGCAATTATCCGGCTGGAGTTGCGAAAGGAAATAGGGGCGGAAATGCTGATAATGCCTTTATTGATACAGGTTTGAGGCACGTAGCTGCAGTAGTGGCTATTGCTGGGTGTTTTGTTTGTGAATGTATTTTGGTGTGGAAGTGCCGGGTCGGGCTTGAACTCGGCCCGCACATTGACGTTCGCAGCATACACAGGCTGAAGAAAACCAAGTGTCAATACAAAAATGGCCAATACACAAGTTTGCCGATATATTGAGAATGGTGCGTTATTCAAACGGGTGGGGTTGTGGTCAATGACAGAGGCCCTGGAGGGTTTAATCTTCATGCTATTACCTGAGTGCTGTTTATTGAGCTGCAGAAGGCGTCGGCCCATCAAACATGATTTGGACACTGCCAAAGTATGCCCCTGGCTTAAAACCTGTTTCAGGCTTGATCGCCTCGATTCGTAAGGGAACCCTGTAACCCGTTTTGGCTTCGTTGTCGGGCACGACCACTGTGTCGGTCAGCGCAAGTTCGTGGCCATTGAACTTGACCCGCAGGCTGATCAGATCCCGTCCGTTGGACAGTATTGATTCATGGCCCAGGCGTGCGGTAATGGCGCCACTGCGACTGCGTACATCGAATGATGCCTGCAGGGGCTCCAGATACCCGCGGGCAAGGTTCCACTTCATTATTTGTGTGCGTTCAAGAAACTGCGACTCCACGGGCAATATATAGAAGTCCGGGGTCGGAATAGTGACACTCACTTCAAAGATGTGTTCTTCGCGCGCTGCAAACCCCGCTTGCATCCAGAGTGCCAGGCTTGCCGCGACAGTCAGGCATGAGATTTTGCACGCAGATAGATGCATCAGCCTTTAACCTCCATGGGTTTATTGTTACTGCCCTCAATCAGGATAAAGCGATAATGACGGCCAGCTTTTTTGGTAAAGCTGAACAGGCGACCCGGCAAGATATGGTTTTTGGTAACGGGCTCGCACTCCAGCGGGTTCTGGACGGAGCAATCTTTGAATTCATCAAGCAGCATGATGGTATTGCCGTTGTTTTTGACTGAGTACTGTTGTGCGGTGTCGTTTATCTGGGTATCAAAACCGGCGTTTTCAGGGCGTACAACAAAGAAGGTGCCATAGCCTGCGAGCACGTTGATCCCGGCCGACAGGGTCTTTTTATAGACGTCGGTTTCTTCGGTGGAAAGGGCAAATTCATCTTCTTTTTCCGGCACGACCGGCACAAAACGCACGCGAAAGTACCGCTCTTGGTCTCGTATCCCCTTGAACAGCAGGCGGGTGCCCTGGGTGCCGCTGGCAGGGATTATCAGCCGTGCCGGGCTGGCGATCAGGCCATCACGCATGGCTGCATTGCCTTGGGTTTTCAGCGGTACTTCTTCTGAAGTGCCGTCGGCTTTGTAGACTATCTCCAGTATGGAAACGCGAACAAAGGCGGTGCTGCCGCCGCCGTTATACACCCGCTTCAAATAGGTGCTTTTATCGCCATCCATATAGTCAAAGACGGTTCCGACGTTGATACTGGGGCCCGCGATGGCACCCAATGAGATACCCCATAGACTGAGTATGGCACTTGCAAGTTTCATGGTAAGTTCCTGTTTTCTCTATTGACTACCCGGGAGTCTTAAACTTCCGAATCCCAGATGACGGTCACATTTCCTTTATAGGTGCCTGCCTGGTCGAGCATTTCATTCACGTATTTCTTTTCGATTTCGAAGTGCAGTACCCCGGTTTTTCCATCCACATATCGGCTGGGCTGGAACAGTTCAGTACCCTGGCCGCTTGTAAGCAAGGGCTTACGGGTGATCGAAGCGCCGTTTGAATCGGTAATGCCGCCGGGCAGACTGACAAATATATTGATCGGCACGTTGTGGCTCACGTTGTTGCTGAGTGCGCAGGTGTCGCCCATGACTCTTTCGCAGCTCAACAGCATCTTGAAACGTGAACTGGCGGAAACACTAAAGGATTGGTCGCTGGCAAGTGTTTCCGGTACTCGAGCTATGAGCAACCATTGATACCAGCCGCCTTTGGGAACCAGCTCGACCCTATTACCGCCCGGGGGGATATCAACTTTTAAGGTGTGCTGAACGTTCAGGTTAAAATTGAGATTCAGCACGGAGCTGTTAGGGATCAACAAATCACCCATGTTGAAATCCTGGTAAGGCCCTATTGTGTAAGCCAAGTTTCCGGAATAGTCACCTGCTGACATGCCTAATGGATCAGGTGTCTTTAATTCGTAGGCGAAGTCCAAAGAGTGGTATGCCAACTTTGGGATGTTGTAAAGTGCCTTTTTGGCACAGGTTACATCGGCCTCCGGTGCTCCCCAAAAGAACCAAAAATTTCCACCGGTGTAGAGGGGCGTCGATTTTCTGGTGCAGGGTGACGGCGGTATCGACCAGTTACTTCCGGACCACAGTTTGTTATGCCCGTCCCCCCAGCTTGTCGCACCAGGAACCAGGGTGTGTACGGTGTCGGGGTCAATGCTCAGTACTGTACCAAAACCGGTTATACGGATCTTCACTTCCTCTGTTTCCAGAGTCTGGTTGTGCCTGACGGTTAATGTCCGCCATGCTCCCGGGATTGTCACCATCGCACCTTGACGCGGATCTGTGTGATTGGCTACTACAGGCACCGCAGACCTGAAAACTACGGGGGCGGCGATGCCGAACACGCCTTTGGAAGCGCAGTCAGCAGGGTTGTAATAGCAATATTGACCGGTATTCGGTGTTTTATTCGTAAATACATTGCGATTGGGAAAGGCGGGGTCAGGTTTGAACTCTGCATTTATTGTTATCTCTACCCCGTGAGTATTGGGCGGGGCAACAAGGCCACAAACAAAAATCAATACAATACCGGCAGCGGTTTTTGCCATCCGATTTAGCCTGCGGCTTTGTACCAGACTCAATAAACACTTTACGTTGAAGTCCGCCAGATTGTTCCGCTTCATCCTGCTGCCTCAACATTATTAGCCGATTCTGCCAACGTGTCGGGATGGCAACGCAGGTCGCCGATTTCCAGCACATTGTTCTGCCTGAGGGTTTTGGTGATGTCGATACGGAATTGGCAGAGTAATGCTTCGTCCTTGCGCACTTCCAGAGTGGGAGTGCCGGCGTTCATCTCCATTGAGAAGAAACCGTCCACTTCACTGATGCCGCGGCTGGTGGTGTTGATGATGTGATAACCCTTGAGCGGGTTACCGTCCGCGTCAATCAAGCGGCCAAGAACGGTGACGGTATTCACCACGTTGATCTTGCGGTAGCCCACGCCGCCCTTGTTCAGGTGATAACGGGCGCGAGGTGGCTGGATCGCAGCGGCGGGCACGTGGTTGCCCTGAAAGTCGAAACTGACTGAGCTGCTCTCGTACGCGGTGAGGGGAATATAGTTGCGGCCGGGGCGCAGCATGGTGCTGCCACCGCTGAGGTCATCGGCACGCAAGGCAATGTTGGCGATATCGGACTCGACGTCGACGATCATTCCGGCCCCGCGCCCGGAGGGCTCACTGCTCATGGCCATGGTCAAGCCGCTCAGGGCGATGGTGCTGTCCAGGTTAAGGCCACCGCTTAGGTAGCCGTTATAAGACGAGCGTTGCACAAAGGTATCGGCGCTGAGGCTGTCGGTCAGGAAGGTCGCCCGGCCATTGACGCCCACTCCGTAGGTATCGGTACTTGCGGTGGCAGCCACGCTTTGCAGGACGTGGCCTTCGATATTTTTGCTGTAACTGAGGGAGGCATTGTTGTCACGCTCACCGTCCCGGCCGGTGCGTGACCCCAGGCTGGCTGACCAGCGTTCACCCGGGCCGCCGAGGGCCAGGCTGATGCTCAGGTCGACCCCGCGATTGCGCTTGTTGCCGGAACTGAGGCTGCCGGGTCGATCAAAGACCGACAAACGCCAGTTACCGTCGCTGCCAAACAGGTGCGTGGGTTGCGCCCAGCCCACGTCCAGGCCGTAGCCGCGGCTATAGCCATTGCTGTGGGAGAGGCGGGCACTCAAGGTGCTTTGCAGGCCGAAGCGATGGTTCAGGGACAGGGCGGTAGTGCTGGTCTGGCCCACATAGCTGGACTTTGTGCGCAGGCGCGTGCCGTCCGGCAGGGTTTCGTAGGTGTTACGGGTGTCGAGCCAGCTGCGGTTGTGGTTGAACACGACATTGCCGAGGCCGTAGTGGTACTGGCCGTTAAAGTCGACACCGGTGCCGTAGCTTTGAGTCTTGTAAAGATTGGCATAAAAGGTGAGATTGCTGGCCAGCGTCCAGTCAATGGCGGTGCCCCATTGCATCCTGTTTTTTACCTGGCGCGCAGACAGACCCAGGATGGCGCGCGGGTGCAGCAGGTAATTGAGCGAGGCGCCGGCGGTCATGTCGCCGGTGGCCTGGTCGTCCCAGTTGCTCAGCAGTTTGCTTTCGCGTCCGGCGAACAGGTTATAGCGCCATGGGTCGTCGTAGTTGCGCCAGTTGGACGGTTTATAGATCAGCTCCGAAGACGTGCTGCTAACTCGGCCGTCTTCGACCAGGCGAACCTCGACTTCGTAAATACCGCTGGGCAAGGGGCGGGTATCGAGGCTCTGCAATCCGGCGGCAACCAGCTGGGAATTGATCAACAGGCCGTTGCGGTAGATTTGTGCCGTTGCCGGACGACTGGCGGTGACATACACCGGGTATACGCCGGGTTTGGCTTGATCGATGACCAGGCTGTCGGAACTGCCATACATGATGCCCACTGTGGTATCGGGGCTGGCGCCAAAAGTGCGAATTTGCCGGGTCAAACCTTCGGAGCCTGGAGTGAAATAGCCCAGGCGCAGAAATGTACCTTCCAGTTCACGCTGGGTGTGGGCTTCATAGACAGCATGTTTGAGCTGACTTTGGTCCGGACCATCCATGCGTGTGAGTTGCAGGTTGAGCGTTTGGCTCCAGTGGCCGATGCTGCCGCTGGCCTCCAGGCCATAACGACCGTCAACTTGCTCTCGCTGGCCGGCGGTGAGGTTTAGCTGATTGCGCACAATCAAACCGCCGCTGCCGCCGCTGGGCAATTCGTGATAGCGGCTCTTCTGATAATCCTGTTCCGCCCTGGCGGTCAGCAACGAGACCATGGAGTTTTCCAGGTTGTAATGAACCGCCATTAACTGTTCGGGGCATTTGCCAGTGCAGGCTCCCAGTTGCACTCCTTGCTGGAGAAACTCCGACCAGGTGTCGCGCTCACTGGCCGGAATCTGGCTGGCGTTGAAGTCGGTGAACTCAAGGAGGGTCAGACGATCATCGCGGGTCAGTACGACCATGGCTTCACCCACCAGTTGCGAGTTGCGCTCGACCTGAACGGCCAGCGGTACATCGAAAAGGTGCTCTTCGAAGTCAGCCGGCAAGCCTTTGGCCTGGGCAAGCAAACTTCGGGGTGTACTGACTTCTGCGGCTGCCATTGATGCTGCAGGGAACAACAAGGCCAGCGTCACCGCGATGCGAGTCATCGGGAACATAAACGCAATACTCTAATAACGGACAGTCAATCCAGAAGAGGCGCCCGGTCGAAAACCGGCCGGGCGCGGGTATCGCCAGATGAATCAACGGTGTTGGCAGATCAGGGGGTGGGTGGCGTGCTGTCGAACATCACGGTAAATGCGGTACTGAAATTGCCAGAGGCACCTGTTGGTATGGCGCCAGCAGAAACCTCCAGCTCTGCAGTACCGCCTGCGGCGGAGGCGGGGGCGGTTGCCACCTCCAGGGCTGCAGCCGTAAGGGTCACACCGTTGAATTTGGTGGTCAGAGGGATGTTGTGTGCGGTGTTACCGTTGAACAGCGCCCGTGGCCCGCCATCGATATACGCGCGCAATGCACCGCCTGTGCTCTTGTAGGTGAAGTTTTCACGAAGGCTGTTGATTTTGTTTTGGCCGATGTCATAGCCCATTACTTCAGCCTGACCGAAGGTCGGGCTAGAGGCTTGTGCATAGAAAGCAGTGCTTGGAACAGTGGCGCTGATATTAATCTGGGTACTTGTACTGTCGGCAGCCCATGCACTGGAAACACCGAACACCATTACTGCCGCAGCAACCAGAGCGGTTTTGTTTATTAACATTTTGTTTACCTGTTGTATAATAGGTGTAAAGGAACATGCATTTGTGGAAACAGAGTGTTTTCCAATCGGCCGAGGATGATTAAGTTTGAATTCCGTCCAGATATCTGGCGTTTGTCATCAGGCTGGAATGGGCTTTCGACCCCCGGCTGGTCAAGCTGGATCAGAATATTAGAATTTCAGGATGGTTGAAGTAGCCAAGTGCGAACGTTTAAGTGGCTTTGGTCTTGCGATCTTGCGGCTTTCTTCCTTTGATAGTTGAGTGAATAATCCTGCTTGTATGAGTTCCTCCTGTAAGTGCAGGCTATGGCAACAAGTTGTATTGTTTGAGCTTTGTTATTTTCTGCTGGGGCGGCTGATCTGTTTTTATAAGAGAGTGCTGTGTTGTTTGAGTGAAATATCCAAGTAAAACGTAAGTTCATTAGTTCTTATGGCGTAGGGTGTGATTAATTAATGATGATTGATCGCTGCCGCGGGCATTTACTTGTGGCTATACGGGCGTGCGCCTGTGGCTCTGTGTCTTATGTTTAGTCTCAACGGACGATGATCCGCCTCGCGCGCCTTCCCATACTGCTCCCATGGTTTTTTTGCCAATCCAGGAGCACATGTGAACAGCGCAGCCCATACCGCATTTCAGACCAGTATCGACGCGGGCGTCGCTGAACTGGTGATCGACCGGCCACCGGTCAATGCCCTCGACAGCCAGGAATGGCTCGATCTGGCACGTACTCTCGAAGCATTGGGGCAAGACCCGCAAGTGCGAGTCATCGTGATCCGCTCCGAGGGCCGTGGCTTCTGCGCCGGGGTCGATATCAAGGAACTGGACGCCCACCCCGAACGTATCGTGACCGTCAATGCCGGCAACTACGCCACCTTCAAGGCCATTCACCGCAATCCGGTGCCGGTGATTGTTGCCGTGCATGGCTATGTGCTGGGTGGCGGGATCGGTATTACCGGCGCTGCCGATATTGTCGTTGCCTCCGATTGCGCCAGTTTTGCCTTACCCGAAGTGGATCGCGGCGCCATGGGCGGCGGGGCGCATTTGCAGCGTCTGTTCCCGGTGCAGAAAGTCCGTTATCTGTTTTTGACCGGCGACAAGATCAGTGCCGTTGACGCCCAGCAATACGGCTTTATCGAGCGCGTGGTGCCCCTTGAGCAATTGCGTGAAACCGCGCTGCAAATTGCCCGCAAGATCGCCAGCAAAAGCCCGGACATGATCCGCATCGCCAAGGAGGCCCTGAACGGTATCGAAGACGGCAACCTGGAAGACAAATACCGCTGGGAACAGGGGTTCACGCTGCAGGCCTACAACAGCACGGACTCCGCCGAAACCCGCCGCGCATTCGTTGAAAAACGCGACGCCAACTTCTGAGGAGCTGACGATGGATCTGACCTACTCCCCCAAACAAAAGGCCTTTCGCCAGGAGGTGCGCCAATGGCTGGCGGACAACCTGCCGACCACGCCGCTGGCCAGCTACGATACCCGCGAGGGCTTCGAGCAACACCGCCAGTGGGAAGCCAAATTATTCGAAAACCGTCTGTCGATGGTCATGTGGCCCACCGAGCTGGGCGGGCGCGGCTGCGACCTGATCGAGTGGCTGATTTTCGAAGAGGAATATTACGGCGCCGGCGGGCCGATGCGGGTCAATCAGAACGGCCAGCTGTTGCTCGGCCCGACGCTGATGGAGTTCGGCACCGAGGCGCAAAAACTGCGTTTCCTGCCGCGCATGGCCGCCAGTACCGACATGTGGGCCCAGGGCTGGTCCGAACCGAACGCAGGTTCCGACATGGCCGCTATCACCAGCAAGGCCACCCGCGATGGCGACAGCTACGTGCTCAACGGCCAGAAAACCTGGTCCACACGAGCGATTTTTGCCGACTGGCTGTTCGGCCTGTTCCGTAGCGATCCGTCGTCCAGCCGCCATCACGGGCTGTCCTTCGTGATGGTGCCGCTCAATGCACCGGGGGTCACCGTACGCCCGATCAAGGCCCTGAACGGCAAGGATGCGTTTGCCGAAGTGTTCTTTGATGACGTGCGCATCCCGCTGGAAAACCGTATTGGCGATGAAGGCCAGGGCTGGCATGTGGCAATGGCCACTGCCGGCTTCGAGCGAGGTCTGCTGCTGCGTTCCCCGGCCCGTTTTCAATACACGGCGCGCAAATTGGTGGAGCTGTACCAGGCCAACCGCACCAGCGCCGATCGTGATCCGAGCCTTGGCGAGGCGGTGTGCAAGGCCTGGTCGGACGCCCAGGCTTACGCCCTGTCTGCGTACCACACCGTGGGCCGCCTGAGCCGCGGGGCACAGATTGGCGCCGAGTCGAGCACCAACAAAATATTCTGGTCGGAGCTGGATCTGCGCATGCACGAAACCGCCATGCGCATTCTCGGCGCCAGTGGCGAGCTGACCGGTCAATCGGAGGGCGGCTACAGCTGGCTGGACGGCTTTTTGTTCGCCCAGGCCGGGCCTATTTACGCCGGCACCAACGAGATCCAGCGCAACATTATCGCCGAGCGCATGCTCGGCCTGCCGAAGTGAGGCCGGGCATGGACTTTACCTTTACCGAAGACCAGATCTCTTTTCGCGAGGCCATCAGCCGTTTTCTGATGACCGAAGCGGCCCCCGAAATGCTCCGTGAAATCTGGGAAACCGATGTCGGTCGCTCCCCGGATTTGCGCAACAAGATCGCCGAGCAGGGCCTGACCGCATTGTCGATCCCCGAGGCTTTCGGTGGCCTGGGCATGGACGATGTGGCCTGGGCCCTGATGACCCAGGAACTGGGTTACTACGCCATCCCAGATTCCCTGGGTGATACCGCTTATGTGGCCAGTGCGCTGATCGCCGGGCTGGATGACGGCGTAGCCCGTCGCGGCGAATGGCTGGAACGCATTGCCGACGGCAGTTTGCGGGTGGCCATCGGGCACCCGGTCAATCCGCTGGTGGCCGATGCCGCCCACGCTGACTTGCTGCTGCTGGCCCATGGCGATGAAGTCCACGCCGTGCCGCGTAGCCAGGTCGATGTGCAAAATCACGCCAGTATCGATGCCTCTCGGCGCCTGGCGCAGGTCAGTTGGCAACCCTGCGCAGCCACCCTGGTGGCGCAGGGCGAACAGGGCCGCCAGCTGTGGGCGCAAACCCTTGATCGGGGCGCGCTGTCGGTGGCTGGGCAGTTGCTCGGGCTGGCTCAGCGCATGCTGGATTTATCGGTGGACTACGCCGCGCAGCGTAAACAATTCGGTAAGCCCATCGGCAGTTTTCAGGCAGTCAAGCATCATCTGGCCGACGTGGCTACTGCGCTGGAGTTCGCCAAACCGGTGCTGTACCGCGCCGCTTACGCCCTGGCACACAACGAACCGAATGCCGCCGTGTGGGTGTCCCAGGCGCGCCTGGCCAGTTGCGAAGCCAGCTGGCTGGCGGCCCGCCACGGCATCCAGGTGCATGGGGCGATGGGTTACACCTGGGAAGTCGACCTGCAAATGTTCATGAAGCGCGCCTGGGCACTGGACAGTGCCTGGGGCGACCGTGCGCTGCACAAGGCTCGTGTGGCCGAATATGTATTGAGTGGCGCGGCGCCTCTGGGCTGCGGTCACACCTTCGAGGATTGACCGATGCCCCAAGCCTATATTGTTGATGCATTGCGCAGCCCCACCGGCAAGCGCAAGGGTGGCCTGGCCCATGTCCATGCCATCGACCTCGGCGCCCATGTGCTCAAGGCACTGGTGGAGCGCAACGCAATTCCGGCCGACGAATATGACGACGTGATTTTTGGGTGTGTCGACACCATCGGCTCCCAGGCCGGTGATATCGCCCGCACCAGCTGGCTGGCCGCCGGTTTGCCGCTGAACGTGCCGGGCACCACCATCGATCGCCAGTGCGGTTCATCGCAACAGGCGCTGCACTTCGCCGCGCAGGCGGTGATGAGTGGCACCCAGGATGTGATTGCCGTGGGTGGCGTGCAGACCATGACCCAGATCCCTATTTCCTCGGCGATGCTGGCCGGGCAGCCACTGGGCTTTGCCGACCCGTTCTCCGGCAGCAAGGGCTGGCAAGCGCGCTTTGGCAAACAGCCGGTCAACCAGTTCTACGCCGCTCAGCGTATCGCCGACCACTGGAACATCAGCCGCCAGGACATGGAAGCCTATGCCCTGGAGAGCCATCGCCGGGCGCTGGCCGCCATGGCCGACGGCCGTTTCGTCAACGAAATCGTGCCCTGTGAAGGGGTAAGGGACGACGAAACACCGCGCCAAACCAGCCTGGCCAAAATGGCCGAACTGGAGCCGGTGTTTGCCGAGTTTGCGTCGATCACCGCTGCGGTATCCAGCCAGACCTGCGATGCCTCGGCTGCCTTGCTGGTGGTCTCCGAGGCGGCGCTCAAACGCTACAACCTCACCCCTCGGGCGCGGATCCATCACCTGTCGGTGTTGGGCGACGACCCGATCTGGCACCTCAGGGCCCCGATTGCCGCCACCCGTGCCGCACTGAAAAAGGCTGGCATGGGCATGCAGGACATTGACCTTGTTGAAATCAACGAAGCCTTCGCCTCGGTGGTGATGGCCTGGGCCAAGGAGCTGGATTTCGACCCGGCCAGGACCAACGCCAACGGCGGTGCAATTGCTCTCGGCCATCCGTTGGGGGCAAGCGGTGCACGGTTGATGACCGGCCTGCTCAACCAGCTTGAGCAAAGCGGTGGCCGCTACGGTTTGCAGACCATGTGCGAAGGCGGCGGTCAAGCCAACGTGACGATTATTGAACGCCTCTAGGAGCAACGACATGGCAATTTGTGCAGAACGTACCGTCATCATTACCGGCGCGGGCGGCGGTTTGGGCCGCGCTTACGCGCTGGCGTTCGCCGGGGAGGGCGCCAATGTGGTGGTCAACGATATTCGTCGCGAAGCCGCCGAAGAGGTCGTGGCAGAAATCCTCCAGGCTGGTGGGCAGGCCATTGCCAATGCCGATGACATCACCACCCTGGCCACGGCACAGCACATCGTCGACGCCGCCCTGGCCGCGTTTGGCGAAGTGCATGTGCTGGTCAACAACGCCGGAATCCTGCGTGACCGCATGTTTATCAGCCTCGCTGAAGAGGACTGGGATGCGGTCATGCGTGTGCATCTCAAGGGGCATTTTTGCCTGGCCAATATCCTCGGCAAGCGCTGGCGCGACCTGGCCAAGGCCGGCCGGCCGGTGGCGGCACGGATCATCAACACCAGTTCCGGCGCGGGCCTGCAGGGGTCGGTGGGGCAGTCCAACTACAGCGCAGCCAAAGGCGGGATTGCCGCGCTGACCCTGGTGCAGGCAGCCGAGCTGGGGCGCTACGGCGTGACGGCCAATGCCCTGGCGCCGGCGGCGCGGACCTCGATGACCGAAAGCGCGATGCCGGACATGGTGAAAAAACCTGAAGACGGTGGCTTTGATTCATGGGCACCGGAAAACGTCGCGCCGCTGGTGGTATGGCTGGGCAGCGAACTGTCGGGGGATGTTACCGGGCAGATCATCGAAAGCCAGGGTGGGCGATTGTCCCTGGGCGATGGCTGGCGCACCGGGGTGACCCGCGACAAGGGCGCGCAATGGCAACCCGAAGAAGTGGGGGTTGCCCTGGGCCAGATTCTGGCCGAAGCGCCTGCACCGCAGCGGGTGTGGGGTAGCTGATACCGCTGGCCCTCACCCCAACCCCTCCCTTTGGAAGAGGGCCAGGGTGAGGGGCTTTTGATTTGCCGCTTAACAAGAGAATTCAACCATGAGACAAGCACCTCCCTATGTCCCCGGCCACCAGTTACTGGCTGGCAAGTCGATTTTGATCACTGCCGCAGCCGGCGCCGGTATCGGTTATGCCGCGGCCAAACGCTGCGCGGAAGAGGGCTGTCGCGCCCTGATGATTTCCGATATCCACCCGCGTCGTCTCGAAGAGGCAGTCGAGCGGCTAAAGGCCGAAACCGGCTTGCAGGCGGTCTACGGGCAGCTGTGCAACGTCACCGTCGAAGCCGACGTGCAAGCCCTGGTCGCCGCCGCTGAGGATGCGCTGGGCGGTGTCGATGTGCTGATCAACAACGCCGGGCTTGGCGGTCAGGTGCGCCTGACCGAAATGACTGATGAGCAGTGGTCGTCGGTACTGGATATCACCCTGACCGGCACCATGCGCATGACTCGCGCCATGCTCCCGCATATGGAGCGTCGTGGTGCCGGGGCCATCGTCAACAACGCCTCGGTACTGGGCTGGCGCGCGCAAAAGGAGCAGGCCCACTACGCTGCGGCCAAGGCCGGGGTCATGGCCCTGACCCGCTGCAGCGCCCTGGAAGCCGCCGAAAACGGCGTGCGGATCAACGCTGTGGCGCCGTCGATCGCCCTGCACGACTTTCTGAAAAAAGCCGCCAGCAGCGAATTGCTCGACCAGCTCACCAGCCGCGAAGCCTTTGGCCGCGCCGCCGAAGTGTGGGAAGTGGCCAATGTCATGGTGTTTCTGGCCAGTGACTATGCCTCGTACATGGTCGGCGAAGTGCTGCCCGTCAGCTCGCAACAAGCGTGAGGAACAGAGCATGAGCACAGTTTTCAGCAGCACCGGGCAGTTGCTGGCGGCCGAGGGCATGGATCTGGGGCGCACAGACTGGCTGCTGCTGACCCAGGAACGGATCAACCTGTTTGCCGAAGCCACGGGCGATCACCAGTGGATCCATGTCGACCCTCAGCGCGCCGCCACCGGGCCATTTGGCGCCTGCATCGCCCATGGTTACCTGACCCTGGCCCTGGCCAATCTGTTTATGCCGCAACTGATGCAGTTCGAGAACCTGGCCATGGGCGTCAACTACGGCAGTGACCGGCTGCGCTTCCCTGCGCCGGTCAAGGTCGGTTCGCGGATTCGCGGCCATGGCCAGTTGGTACGGGTCGAGATGCAGGGCCAGGCCGTGCAGGCTGTAGTGCGCATGAGCGTCGAAATCGAGGGCAGCGAACGCCCCGGCTGCGTGGTGGACACCATCAGCCGCTACACCTTCAACCCCCTTGAACAGTGAGCCTTGAACATGAATTTGAATGACGTTGTGATCGTATCCACCGCCCGCACTGCCTTGACCAAATCCTTTCGTGGCTCGTTCAACGATACCGAGGCGCCTGTGCTGGGCGGTCACGTGGTGCGTGCCGTGGTCGAGCGCGCGGGTATCGAGCCGGGTTCAGTGGAAGACGTGATCATGGGTGCCGCCGCCCAGCAGGGCACTCAGAGTTACAACATCGGCCGCCTGTGTGCGTACACCGGCGGTTTGCCCGATACTGTGCCGGGCATGGCGCTCGATCGCATGTGCGCCTCGGGCCTGATGAGTATCGGCGTGGCGGCCAATGGCATCATGACCGGCGAAATGAAGATTGCCGTGGCCGGTGGCGTGGAGTCATTGTCGCTGACCCAGAACAAGTACAAAAACACCTACCGCGCCCAGTCCGAGGCCGTGCTTGAGTGCATGCCGACGGCTTATATTCCGATGCTCGAAACAGCCGAAATCGTGTCGCGGCGCTACAACATCAGCCGCGAGGTACAGGATCAGTATGCGTTGCAGAGCCAGCAACGTACTGCCGCCGCCCAGGCTGAGGGCCTGTTTGCCGATGAGATCGTGCCCTTGGCGGCGCGCAAGCTGTGCTTTGACAAGGAAGGCAAACCCGCCGGTCATCAGGACGTGATCGCGGACCGTGACGAGTGCAACCGTCCCTCTACCACCCTTGAAGACCTGTCGACCCTCAAACCGGTGTGGAAAGACGGCAAGTGGATTGAACAGGGTGAGTTCATCACGGCAGGCAACGCCTCGCAGTTTTCCGATGGGGCCGCTGCGGTATTGCTGATGAGTCGTGCCGAAGCCAGGCAGCGCGGTATCGAAGCGCTGGGCGTGTATCGCGGGATTGCCGTGAGTGGTTGTGCACCGGAGGAAATGGGCATTGGTCCGGTGTATGCGATTCCCAAGTTGCTCAAACGTTTTGGCCTGACCGTTGCGGATATTGACCTCTGGGAGATCAACGAAGCGTTCGCCTGTCAGGTGGTGCATTGCCGTGACTTTCTGCAGATCCCCAATGACCGCCTGAACGTCAATGGCGGGGCGATAGCCATTGGTCATCCGTTCGGCATGTCGGGTGCACGGATGGTGGGTCACAGCCTGCTCGAAGGTCGCCGCCGTGGTGCGCGGTTTGTCGTGGTTGCCATGTGCATTGGCGGCGGGATGGGGGCGGCGGGGTTGTTTGAGCTGAGCTGAAGGCAGGGGGACAGTTTCTTTGTGGGAGCGGGCATGGAGCTTAAGGATTTAGTCGCGCGGATAGGTGCGTAAATGCAGGGAAGCAGTACAATTGCGCTTCTTTACCGGGCATGGACGCTGTTCGGCATCTGTTCACGAGTAGGCCCATGGTTTCCGCTAGTTACTCCCCCGCGCTGGTCCTGATTTCCCTGTGTGTGGCCATTCTGGCCTCTTATACCGCCCTTGACCTGAGTGGTCGCATCGCCACGGCGCGCGGCCGTACCCAGTACCTGTGGATTGCCGGCGGTGCACTGGCAATGGGCTTTGGCGTGTGGTCGATGCACTTTATCGGCATGCTCGCGTTGCAGTTGCCACTGGCGCTGGGCTACGACCTGGGGCTGACCCTGTGGTCATTGCTGGTTGCCATCCTGTCTTCGGGCTTTGCCTTGTGGCTGGTCAGCCAGCCGCGTTTGCCGGCGCTGCAGTTGTTGTTCGGCGCCCTGATCATGGGCGCGGGCATCAGCGCCATGCACTACAGCGGCATGGCCGCGTTGCGCATGCAACCGGGCATCGATTACGACCCGGCACTGTTTGGCCTGTCGCTGGTGATTGCGGTGGGGGCCTCGGCGGCCGCGTTGTCGATCGCGTTTCGTCTGCGCCGGCAAACCCCTTACGTGCGGCTGATGCGCGGTGGTGCTGCGGTAATCATGGGGCTGGCCATTGTCGGCATGCATTACACCGGTATGGCTGCGGCGAATTTTCCCATCGGCAGTTTTTGCGGTGCCGCCATCGACGGTCTGAGCGGTAACGGCCTGGACAATCTGGTACTGGTGTCCAGCCTGGCGGTATTGGTCATCGCCTTGCTGACCTCTATTTTTGATGCCCGCCTCGATGCCCGTACAGCTGCGCTGGCGGACTCCCTGACCCTGGCCAACGAAGAGCTGACCCAACTGGCGCTGCACGACACCCTGACCGGGTTGCCCAACCGCATCCTGCTGGCTGACCGTATTGGTCAGGCGATGAGCAAGGTGGCGGAGCAGGGCGGCTGCTTCTCGCTGATGTTTATCGACCTCGATGGCTTCAAGCCGGTCAACGATGCCTTTGGTCATCATCTGGGCGACCGTTTGCTGCGGGAAGTTGCCCTGCGCCTGCGCGAGCAGTTGCGCAGCCAGGACACCCTGGCGCGTATTGGCGGCGACGAATTTGTGCTGCTGGTGCGTCTGCTGGAGCCTGATGACGCACCGCAAGTGGCAGCGCGGCAGGTGGGTCTGTTGTCCAGGGCGTTCCGGGTCGATGAGCATGAGCTGCTGATCTCCGCCAGTGTTGGTATCGCCCTGTACCCCGGCAATGGCCTGACCGCCGAAGAGCTGTTGATGAACGCCGATGCGGCGATGTATCACGCCAAGGGCGCGGGCAAAAATGGCTACAGCTTTTTCGACGCGTCGATGAACACCAATGCCCGCAAGCAATTGCAGCTGCTGCAGGACTTGCGTCAGGCCCTGGAGCTGCAGCAGTTTCGCCTGCACTACCAGCCCAAGTTCGACGCCAGCAACAGCCGGCCGGTGGGGGCCGAAGCGCTGTTGCGCTGGGAGCATCCGCAGCAAGGGTTGCTGCTGCCGGAAAATTTTATCGACCTGGCGGAAAAAACCGGCCTGATCATCCCCATCGGTGACTGGGTGCTCAATGAAGCCTGCCGCCAGATGCGCATATGGTTCGATCAGGGCTATAGCCACTGGCGCATTGCGGTCAACCTGTCGGCATTGCAGTTCTGCTATTCAGGGCTGGTTGACAGCGTGGTCGCGGCGCTCGAGCGTCATCGGTTACCGGCCAACAGCCTGACCCTGGAAATCACCGAAACCACCGCCATGAGCGATGCCGATGCGAGCATGGTGGTGTTGCAGCGGTTGTCGCAAATGGGCGTGGACCTGTCCATCGATGACTTTGGCACTGGCTATTCCAGCCTGATGTACCTCAAACGCCTGCCCGCCAATGAACTGAAAATCGACCGCGGTTTTGTGCGCGACCTGGAGCACGACAGCGACGATGCGGCGATTGTCTCGGCCATTGTCGCGCTGGGCCAGGCCCTGGGTTTGCGTATCGTCGCCGAAGGGGTGGAGACCGATACCCAGCAAAGTTTTTTAACCACGCTTGGCTGTGATGCCCTGCAAGGTTTTCTGCTGGGCGAGCCGCTGCCGGCGGAGCAATTCATGGCCGATATCCAAGGTGCCGAACCCGCCGGGCCGGGCAACAAAACAGCGACCTGACAAAACCGGGCCTTCGCGGTTATTCTGACAGCCAGATTTGGATCGGTGTAAGGGGAACACGTATTTATGGATAAAGTCATCGTGATCACCGGCGGCAGCCGCGGCATAGGCGCTGCCACGGCCTTGCTGGCTGCAAAGCAGGGTTATCGGATCTGCATCAACTACCTGACCGATGATGCTGCAGCCCATGAGGTGCTGGCGCAGGTTCGCGCCATGGGCGCCAAGGCCATTGCCGTGCGTGCCGATGTCAGCGACGAAGAGGAAATCATTCGCCTGTTTCTCGAAGTTGACGAACAGTTGGGGCCTGTCACCGCGCTGGTCAACAACGCCGGCACCGTGGGGCTCAAATCGCGAGTCGACGAGCTGACCGACCTGCGCATCATGCACACCCTGAAAACCAACGTGCTGGGGCCCATTCTGTGTGCCAAGCATGCCGTGCTGCGCATGTCGCCACGTTACGGCGGGCAGGGCGGTAATATCGTCAACGTGTCGTCGGTGGCGGCCCGCCTGGGTTCGCCCGGTGAATACGTCGATTACGCCGCCTCCAAGGGCGCGCTGGACACTTTCACCCTGGGGCTGTCCAAGGAACTGGCGGGCGAGGGGATCCGGGTCAACGCGGTGAGGCCGGGCTATATCTTCACCGATTTTCACGCCTTGAGCGGCGATCCGGGCCGGGTCAGCAAGCTTGAACCTATCATCCCCATGGGGCGTGGCGGGCGGCCGGAAGAAGTGGCCGAAGCCATTGTTTGGCTGCTGTCGGACAAGGCGTCGTATACCACCGGCACCTTTCTCGACCTGGGCGGCGGGCGCTGAAGGTCGTGCTTTTGTGGGAGCGGGCTTGCTCGCGATGGCATCAGCGCGGTCAGGCTGAGTAACCGCGCCGCCTGCATCGCGGGCAAGCCCGCTCCCACATGGCTTGCATTTATGCTTGATCCGACGATAATGCGACTTATTGCTATTTAAGTATGGTTATCTATCGTGTCGAGTCCTGTGGATCCCCAAAGGCTGCTGGCCAGTCTATATCACGACAATCACGCGTGGCTGCGCGGCTGGTTGTCGCGACAGGTACGATGCCCGCAGGATGCGGCCGATCTGGCCCAGGACACATTTTTGCGCGCTTGGGATGCCCGCCAACTGGAACGTATCCAGGAGCCTCGGGCTTACCTGAGTACCGTTGCCCGGCGCTTGCTCTGCTCACTGTGGCGGCGGCGCAAGCTTGAGCAAGCCTATCTCGACCAACTGGCCGAGCTGCCTCTGGCCTACGCACCTTCTGCAGAAGACATTGCCCTGGTCCGTGAGGCGATCGAAGCCATTGATTGCCTGCTCGAAGGTTTGCCATCGCGGGTCAAGCGCGCCTTTTTGCTCAATCGTCTTGAAGGTATGCCCCAGCAGGCCATTGCCGAGCAACTGGGCGTATCCCTGGCCACCGTTGAGCGCGACTTGCGCCGCGCTTTTGTTCATTGCCTGTCGCAAACGGCGGAGAGCCCATGAGTACAGCCAAGGTTGACCCGACCACCCGTGCCGCCATTGACTGGATGCTGCGCCTCGAGTCCGGGCAGGCCTGCCCGTCGGAGCGTCAGGTGTTCAAGGCGTGGCTGGCCGAAAACCCGGCACATCTGGCTGCGTGGCAGCGGGTCGCCGGGGTGCTCAAGGCTCCCGTAGCCGATCTGCAATCGGTTGAGCGGCGCAGCCCGGGGCAATTGCAGGCGGTACGTCGGGCGCTGCTGGCCGGTACATCACCATCGGGCAAAAAGACCCTGCAAGGCGGCCTGCTGCTGTTGGTGCTCGGCCTGGGTGCCGCGGGTCTGGTGGATCGCGTGACGCCCCTGACGGGGTTGACGGCCGATTACCAGACGGCCACCGGCGAGCGCAAAACCGTCGAACTGGCCGATGGCAGCCTGCTCACCCTCAACGCCCGCAGTGCGGTGGATATCGACTTCAATAGCGATCAGCGCCGGGTGCACCTGCGTGAAGGCGAGTTGCAGGTGGATGTGGCAGCCGACGCCCAGCGTCCTTTTGTGGTGAGCACTGCCCAGGGCCAGGTGCAAGCCCTTGGCACGCGCTTTATGGTGCGCCAGGGCAGCACTGAAAGCCTGGCCAGCGTGCAACAGCACAGCGTGCAGTTGCACACCCTGGACGGTCAGCAACTCCACCTCGAAACCGGTCGGGCGGCGTCATTTACCGCCACCCGGATAAACCCGCAAACCCCGACATCCCGTAGCCAGCCCGACTGGCTCGCGGGCCGGGTCGAGCTGCACGACGAACCTCTGTCAGCCCTGGTCGAGGCGCTGCGGCCCTACCAGACCGGCATGCTGCGTATCAGCCCGGAAGCCGCGCGGGTGCGGGTATTCGGTGTATTCCCGCTGGACAACACCGCACACACCCTGAATACGCTGGCGCAAACCTTGCCGATCAAGATCACGCGCTATGGGCCGTGGCTGACCCTGATCGATGTGCGCCAGTAAAAACCAATGAATGCGAATTAATTGCAGATAAGGTGAGGGGAAAGGCTTTCTCGTTGGTCAAGGTTACAACTGCCTACCTTGCAACGAGAAAGGATGCCCCATGCCGTACGCCCATCCCAAAACCTGCCTGCTGGCGCTGGCCATCACCCTGAGCATTGGCGGTTACCCGCTGAGCGCGGTGGCCGAAACCCTGTCTGGCGAGCAAAATGCCACGCGTTTTTTTGACTTGCCTGCCGCGCCCCTGGGCGTGACCCTGAGCCGCATTGCCCGCGACAGCAACCTGACCCTGTCGGTGGCCCCGGCCTTGTTGCAGGGTAAAACCTCCGCGCCGGTCAATGGCATGTACACCCCGCAACAGGCCGCCGAACGCGCGCTGGCGGGCAGCGGGCTGGGCCTGGGCGTGACCGGTAGCGGTGCCTTGAGTGTCTACCCCAATGCCGGTGACGGGGTACTGAATCTGGGCGCAACCAACGTGTCTGCGCTCCTGGGTGAGGATGGTCGTGGCCATGTTGACGGCTTTGTCGCCACCCGTTCGGCCACCGCCACCAAGACCGACACACCGATCCTCGAGATTCCGCAAACCATCAACGTGGTCACTGCTGATCAGGTTGAAGTGCAGGGCGCCCACGATCTGACCCAGGCCCTGCGCTACACCCCGGGGCTCAGCACCAACGGCTATACCGACCGCAACACCATTGCCGATGAAATCACCAGCCGCGGTTTTGCCCCGACCCTGCTCTACCTTGATGGCGCCTATCTGCCTTCGGCGGGCAGCCTGGGCGGCACCCCGCAGATCGACCCCTACACCCTGGAGCGTATCGAAGTGCTCAAGGGGCCGTCCTCCGTTCTGTACGGGCAAAACCAGCCGGGGGGCATGATCAATATGGTGGCCAAGCGCCCGAGCACCGAGGCCAGGCATCAAATCAAGGTCGGCACCGGCAGCTTTGACCGTTACAACCTGGCCTTCGATACCACCGGCCCGCTGGATGAAGGCAAAACCCTGAGCTATCGGCTGATCGGCGTCGGCAACACCGGCAGCGAGCAAATCGACTACACGGAAGATTCCCGCATGCTGCTGGCGCCCAGTCTCACCTGGGCGCCGGATGACCGCAATGAACTGACGGTCTACGCGCAAGTGCAACGGGACGATGCCCTGGCCGACTACCAGTCCTTGCCGGCCGTGGGCAGTCTGTACCGCAACTCCCAAGGCAACAAGATAGATCGAGACTTCTTCTCGGGCGACTCGAAATGGAACGACTACAAGCGCGATCAATATGTGCTCGGCTACCAGTTTTCCCATGCCTTCAACGAGGTCATGACCTATCGCCAGAGCCTGAGCTACATCGACGTCAATGACCGTTACAAGGGCTTTTACCTGAACCGTTTCGTCACCGCCCCGGACGGCGCCACCGATACCCATGCCAGCCGCACCAAGCTCGACTGGCGCCAGCAAAACAGCTCTTATACTTTCGACAACCACCTGCAAAGTGACTTCACCACCGGGCCTGTGCAGCACACCCTGCTGGTGGGGCTCGACTACCGTGACTTCACCCGCAAGTTCCAGGGCTACAACCTGTCCGGCAGCGAGGTGATTGACCTCTACAACCCCACCAACTACCGCACCACGGGTGTGCCGACCCTGACTACCAAATGGGATAACAGGGTCAAGCAGACCGGTTTTTATGTGCAGGACCAGATCAAACTGAACAACTTTATCCTGACCATTGGCGGTCGCCAGGATTGGGCCAAGGTCGACAACAATGACTTGCTGGCCAACTCCCACGAGATCCAGAGCGATAGCAAGTTTACCGGGCGTGTGGGCCTGACCTATGTCACTTCGTTTGGTCTGGCGCCGTATATCAGCTACACCGAATCCTTCCTGCCTTCTGTGGGCACTGCGGCACCGGCCCGAGGTGGCAAGGCGTTCGTGCCCATGACGGGCAAGCAATATGAAGTGGGGGTCAAATACCAGCCCGATGAGAGCACTTTGCTCAGCGCCTCGGTATTTGAAATCACCCAGCAAAACGTCCTGACCGGTGACTTGCAGTACCAGGAGTATCAAATCCAGGAAGGCGAGGTCCGGTCGCGGGGGATCGAACTTGAAGGCAAAAGCAGTTTCAGCAACATCGACCTGATCGCCTCGCTGTCGTATCTGGACGTGTTCTACACCAAGTCCAACTATGGCAATGAAGGCAACCGCAGCGAGGCACAGGCACCCTGGGCAGCCAGCGTGTGGGCCGACTACCACTTCACCGGACAGGCCCTGGCGGGCGTGACCCTGGGCGGCGGTGCACGTTATACCGGGAAAAACTTCGGCGACTCGGACAACACTTTCAAGACGCCGTCGTTTGTGGTGTATGACGCAACGCTCAGCTATGACCTGGCGGCCCTGGATGCGAGCTTCAAGGGTGTCAGTACCCGGCTGAACGTGCAGAACCTGTTTGATCGAGAGTACGTGTCGTCGTGCAACTACAGCTTTGGCTGCTACTACGGCCAGCAGCGCACGGCGTCGCTGGAGGTCAAATACGATTGGTGAGGGAGCGCTCTGCTACGGGGGCGGGATTGCTCAGCGCCGCAGCTTGAGCGCGCTGGCCAGGCTGATAGCCAACGGCAAACGGGGCAGCAGCGTGGCCTGGTAAGCATGGTAAAGGTCCGGCTTGCCCGGCCAGATATTTTGCGAAGGCAGGTTGTCGATCCCCAGTTCGTGATGCCAGCTACCGTTCTGGCGGTCGATCATGTACAGGTCGATATAGTCCCAGAACTGTTGATACCAGACTTCGTATTCATGCTCACCGCTGCGTTGCAATAACGCCGCCGCAGCTGCCGAGGCTTCGGCCAGGGTCCAGTGCAGACGCTCACGCACCAGCGGCTGGTGGTTCCAGTCCACGGTGTAGACGATTCCGCAGTCACCATCGACGTTCCAGCCGAACTGGCATGCACTGGCGAATAACCGCCGCGCGTCTTCCAGCAGCCATTCGGGCGCCGCCAGGCCGCGTTGCTTGCGGGCCGCCTCGAGGTGCAACAGCAGGCGCGCCCATTCGAAGGCGTGGCCGGGCGTTTTGCCGAACGGGCGAAAACCGTCTGCCGGGTTGTCCCGGTTGTAATCGGGCAATGGCTGCCACTGGCTGTCGAAATGTTCCACGGGCAGGTAGCCGGATTGCGCTGCATGCTGGTGAACAAGCTTTTCGGCAATCGACAGGGCGCGATCGAGCCACAGGTCTTCATCGAGGACATCGGCCAGGGCCAGAAAAGCTTCGACACCGTGCATATTGCTGTTGGCTCCGCGATACGCCTCGCAGTCACTCCAGTCGCGGGCAAAGCTTTCCAGCAGGGCGCCTTCTGCCTCGGACCAGAAATTGCCTTCAAGAATGGCCACCGCATCGCCCAGCAACTCGGCCGCACCACCGCGCCCGGCCACCGCTGCAGAGCTGGCGGCCAGCGCGACAAAGGCATGCAGATAGGCCGCTTTGCGCGTGTTGCCGTCCTGCGCGCCGGGGCGGGCAAACCAGCCGCCATGCACGGCATCACGCAGCGGCCCGGCCAGTGCGGCCAGGCCGTGGTCGATCAGCGGCGCGCAACCGGGCAGGCCTTGAATATGGGCCAGGGCAAAACTGTGCACCATGCGTGCGGTGGTGATGGTGTCTGCCGGGGCGTTGTCCGGGCGGCGACCAAACGGGTCGAGCGCGGCGAAGCCGCAGGGCACGCGGGCGGCCTTGGCGAAATCCACCAGCGCCTGGCCCTGATCGCGCAGCCACTGTTGATGGATCGGCGATGTCAGCCAGCTTTCGTTGGCCCGGGTTAGGTCGGTCATGTGCCACCTGTATTGTTTTTATGGGTGATTCAACGCTCGCAGACTAAGGGATCTGGCACAAAGCTGAAAGCTTTCATCCGGCGCCTGGCGACTTAAATTTCCGGCTCCCGGGGCTGTGACCAGTCGCTGTCCTGCCTGACGATTTCGCGCAGCAGCGCGATGCCCTGTTGCAAGGCTGCGCAGTCACGCGCGCGGGAGTACACCAGGTAGGTGGGGTAGCTGAATTCCGGGGCCTTGGGCACCCGTTCCAGGGCACCGCTGTCCAGATAGCGCTCGACCACACGGGTGCGGAAGTAGCCGCTGCCGCCGTTGTCCAGGATGTAATGCAAGGCCACCGGGCCCAGGTTGAAGCTGATGGCCGCTCGCGCCCTGTCGGGCAGGGCGGCGTCATGCTGGCGGCGAAAACCCTCACCCCATTCGACGTATACATAAGGTTCAGGTTGTTCGGGGCGGCGGATCTGGATCAGTTTTTCCTCCAGCAACTGCTCCACTTGCACACCGGGCCAGTAGGCGGGCTGATAGACCAGTGCAGCATCCAGCAGGCCCATCTCGATCTGACGCAGTAATTGTTCGGCATCGCTGATTTGTATGCGCAAGGCATGGCTGGTGAGGTGCTGACGCAGGGCTTTGGCCCAGTTGAGGATCAGCGGGTTGCACAGGCTGACTTCCCCGCCGATATGCAGCAACTGATGCAAGCCTTCGGGGCGCGGCAGATCGCGCCGTGCGGCTTCCCAGGTGTGCAGCAACTGGTTGGCGTACACCACAAAGGCCTCGCCTTCGGGGGTGAGTTTTGCGCCGGCGCGGTTGCGGGTAAACAGGGTGACGCCGAGCAGGCTTTCGAGCTTGTGTACCCGTGCGGTCACGGCTGTCTGGGTAACGTGCAGCTTTTCGGCCGCACCCACCAGGCTGCCGTAGCGGACAATTTCAAGGAAGGTACGGGCCAGGTCGAGGTCCATAAGCGCGCCAGTGTGCAAGGGGCTTGCAGTGTAAGGGTAATGGCTGGAAAACACATGAAACGCGACGTTTATTGGCACGCATCAATGTTTGTTTTCAGGAGCAGGCTAAGGTCGTCGGCCCTGGTACCCGGTGCCAGTGATTGACCGGGCAACACCACATAAAAAGGATGACAGACATGGATGACTTGAAGCGACAGTACGATATTCAACCCTTGAGGCAGGCCGACATGTCCATTCTGGTCAATGGCCAGCCAGTCAATGCCGCTCAAGGTGAAACCGTGCTCAGCGTGTTGAACTCAGTGGGTGTGCGGCAACTGTCGCGCAACGACCACGGGCGGATGACGGGCGCTTATTGCGGCATGGGCGTGTGCTACTGCTGTCTGGTGAATATCGATGGCAGGCACAAGCGTCGCGCCTGCCAGACCGTGGTAAAGCCCGGTATGCAGGTCGAGACCGGGATCAACCGCGTCGCCAGCCAGGAGCTGATGCTATGAGCGCCCGTACGGTGATTGTCGGTGGCGGACCGGCAGGGATGTCGGCGGCAATAGAGCTGGCGCAGCATGGCGTGCAAAGCACGTTGTTCGAAGAAGCCTCGCGGCTGGGTGGTGTAGTTTATCGCGGGCCTTTGCGCGACGGTGTCGAACTCGACTATCTGGGAGAACGCTACAAGGCTGCGCTGCACAAGTTGCACGGCGAATTTTCGGTCATTGCCCACTCAGTGGATGTACGCCTCAACCATCGCGTTGTCGGCGGGCAAGGTCAGCAAAGCCTGCAAGTGCTGGATGAGCATGAGCAATTGCAGCAAATCGGCTTCGATCAACTGCTGCTGTCCGCTGGCTGCCATGAGCGCAGCGTGCCGTTCCCGGGTTGGACCACCCCGGGTGTGATCATGCTGGGTGGCCTGCAGCTGCAGATCAAAAGTGGTGTTGTCAAACCCCGTGGGCCGACGCTGATTGCGGGCACCGGGCCCTTGCTGATGCTGGTGGCGTGCCAGTTGCACGCAGCGGGTGTGGAAGTGGCCGGGGTATATGAAGCGTGCGAGTTTGGCCGCATTGCCAAGGAAAGCCTGGCGCTGCTCAACCAGCCCCAGTTGTTCCTCGACGGCCTGAGCATGCTGGTTTACCTCAAGCGCCATGGCGTGGCCGTGCATTACGGCTGGGGTGTGGTGCAGGCGTTTGGCGAAGGGGAACTGAGCGAAGTGATCGTGGCTCCCTATTCTAGCACCTGGCAGGCCGACATGAGCCAGGCGCAGGCGGTGAAAGCCTGCACCCTGGCGGTGGGTTATGGCTTTATTCCACGCACTCAGCTCAGCCAGCAGATGGGTCTGGATCATGCTTACAACGTCGACGGTTATCTGGCGGCCAAAGCCGACAACTGGCAGCAGAGCAGTCAGGCGTCAATCCACCTGGCCGGTGATGTCACGGGCATGCGCGGGGGCGAGGCAGCGATGCTCACGGGGCGGATTGGCGCGTTGTCGATCTTGCAGCAGCGTGGGGTCCTGAGTGTAAAACAGGCGCTTGAACAGCGCCGCGAGTACCTGTCCAGGCTCAACACCCTCATGCGCTTTCGCGGCGGGATTGATCGTTATACCCGGCGTGGTACGCGCCAGATCGATCTGCCCCAGGCCGACACGGTGGTATGCCGTTGCGAGCATGTCACCCGCGCCGATATCGACCTTGCGCTCAGCCAGGGCGTGCAGGATATGGCCAGCCTTAAAATGCGCACACGCATCAGCATGGGCGACTGCCAGGGCCGCATGTGTGTCGGTTATTGCAGTGACCGCCTGCGTGAAGCCACCGGGCGCAAGGATGTGGGCTGGTTGCGCCCGCGATTCCCGCTGGAACCCGTGCCGTTTTCGGCTTTTATCAACGCGAGCAAGGATGCCTGACATGATCAAAACCTATGACGTTGTCATCGCCGGTGGCGGTGTTATTGGCGCCTCCTGTGCGTATCACCTGTCCCGGCGCAAGGATCTTAAAATAGCCCTGATCGACTGCAAGCGCCCCGGCAATGCCAGCCGCGCGTCGGCAGGCGGGCTGTGGGCCATCGGCGAGTCGGTGGGGCTGGGTTGCGGGGTGATTTTTTTTCGCATGATGTCTGCCGAACGCAAGCGTGAAGCCCAGGGTTCGGCCGTGATTGTCGACGCCAGTACCCCGCATATCCTGCCAGCGTGTTTTTTCGAGTTTGCCCTGCAATCCAATGCCTTGTACCCCGGCTTGCACAAGGAACTGCTGGAAAACCACGGGATGGATTTCAAGTTCGAGCGCACCGGGCTCAAGTACGTGATTTATGACGATGAAGACCGGCTCTATGCCGAGCATATTGTCGCCAATATCCCGCATCTGGCCGATGAGGTGCGCTGGCTCGACCAGGCGGCCCTGCGCGAGGCGGAGCCGAGCGTCAGTCACGATGCGCAAGGTGCGCTGGAGTTTTTGTGCGATCACCAGGTGAGCCCGTTCCGGTTGACCGATGCCTACACCGAAGGGGCCCGGCAAAATGGAGTCGATCTGTACTTCAACACCAACGTCATCGAGGTCATGCGTCAGGGCAGCAAGGTGACCGGCGTGCGCACCGACAGCCAAGGCGCGTTCCACTGCAAAACCCTGATTAATGCCGCTGGCGCCTGGGCGGCAGAACTCAGCGTGATGGCCACTGACTTGAGTATCCCTGTGGCACCGGTCAAGGGGCAGATTGTATTGACCGAGCGCATGCCCAAGTTGCTGAACGGCTGCCTGACCACCAGTGATTGCTACCTGGCGCAAAAGGACAACGGCGAAATCCTGATTGGCAGCACTACCGAAGACAAAGGCTTCGACGTGACCACCACCTTCCCTGAAATCACCGGGCTGGTACAGGGAGCGATGCGCTGTATTCCCGAACTCAAGGACGCCAACCTGAAGCGTACCTGGGCCGGGTTGCGGCCAGGCTCCCCCGATGAGCTGCCGATCCTGGGGCCCATGAAGGGGATTGAGGGGTATTTGAATGCCTGCGGGCATTTCCGTACCGGCATCCTGACTTCGGCGATCACCGGTGTCATGCTCGACGCACTGGTGCGGCAAGAGCCGCTGCCGCTGGAGGTCACGCCGTTTCTGGCGGAGCGTTTTGACTTGCAACCGGTGGCGCTGAAAAAAGCCGTGAGTGCCTGATACGGTCTGCTCGCGATGCGCTTGGCCTTCGCGAGCAGGCTCGTTGCCGCTGCTGACTTAGAAGGTGTACTTGGACGTCAGCATCAGGCTGCGTGGTTCGCCATAGTAGGTGGTGTTGAAGTTACCCAGCCCCGACAGGTACTTTTTATCGAACACGTTGTTGGCGTTGAGGTTAAACGTCAGGTGTTCGTTGTACTCGTAGCGGGTCATCAGGTTGACCAGCGCGTAGCTGTGCTGCTCGATGATGTCGTAGTCGCCCTTGGCATCGTTGTAGATCTTGCCGTAGAACGGGCTTTGCCAGTTCACGCCACCGCCCACGGTGACTTTGTTCAGCACCCCCGGCAGGCGGTAAGTGGTGAACAACCGCGCCACGTTTTCCGGCTTGGTGGTTTCCAGCGGGTAGCCGTAGACACGTTCGCCATCATCAGAGCGGGTGCGGGCGTAGGTGTAGCCGGCGATCAGGTTCCAGTCCGGCATCAGTTCACCGGCCAGTTCCAGCTCGATGCCGTTGGTGGTCGCACCATCAAGGGATTCATAGATGCCCAGGTTGGTGTTGGCGTTGGTGCCGACCTGAATCGGTACATTTTTTTGCTCGGTACGGAAAACGGCCGCACTGGCATTCAAGCGGCCATCAAAGTACTCGCCCTTCAAACCGAGTTCGTAGCTGTTGCCTTCTGTGGGGGCCAGGGTGGCACCGGAACTGCTCTGCTCGGTAAGAGGTTTGTAGATCGAGGTGTAGCTGCCGTACACCGAATAGTTGTCGTTGATGTCGTAGACAACCCCGGCGTAGGGCGTCACCTCGCCGTGCTGTTTTGCCGTGGTCTTGTTGTCCTGGAACGTGCTGGTCTGCTCGTAGTACTTGTAGGTGCTGTTGTACTGGAAATCACTTACGCGGCTGCCAAGGATAATCGACCAGTCGTCTGCCGGCTTGAAGCGTGCGGCGATATAGGCGCTGTTTTGATTTTGGTTGGTTTCGTATTTGCCGTTTTTCGGGAAGTCCGGTCTCGGGTATTTGCCGTTCCAGTCAAAAATGCTGCTCGACAGCTCACGGAATTCGCTGCCGTCGAAGGTCGCGCCGGTCTGGCGGGAGGTCTGGGAGGTTGCTCCCACTACCAGTTCATGTTCGCGGCCAAACAGGGTAAACGGGCCGGTCGCATTGATATCGAAGGTGTTCTGGACGCGATGGCCTTCCCACTGGCCCCAGTAGAAGAACATGCCGTCACCCGTGACCGGATCAGGCATCCCGCCGCTGGCCGAACCCAGCAGGGTGTCGTGGTCGTTGGTTTGCTGGGTGAGGGTGCCTTTGACTTTCCAGTCATTGGCGAAACGGTGCTCCAGGGAGGCGAAGGTGGACTGGATCTGGACGTCGCGGCGGCTCCAGTCGGTGGCCGGGTTGAACGAGCGGCTGAAGTCGGTTTTGGTGTAGTTGGAGAAGTAATACGGGTTGCCGGTCCAGGACGAGCCGCGAGGCTTGATATTCTGGTAGTCCATGCCGAAGGTGAACAGGGTGTCGGGGGTGAGGTCGGCCTGGATGATGCCGTAGAACACGTCATTTTTACGTGAGTAGTGGTCGCGGTACGAGTCGGCATCCTGGTAAACCGCCACCATTCGCCCGCGCACGCTGCCATCGTCATTCAACGGCCCGGAGATATCACCTTCGGTGCGATAGTTGTCCCACGAGCCCGCGCTGGCAGTGACCGATGCCTTGAAGTCGCGGGTCGGTTTTTTGCGAATCAGGTTGACCGTGGCCGACGGCTCGCCCGAGCCGGACAACAGGCCGGTAGCGCCCTTGACGATATCAACGCGGTCATACAGGGCCATATCGACCTTGGTCGCACCTTCATCGAACACGCCGTCATACAGGGTGTTGACCCCGTCGTACTGAAAGTTGGTGATGGCATAGCCGCGGGCCGAGTACTCCATGCGGTCGCTGTCGTAGGCCTGGGTGGAAATGCCCGGCGCGTTGCGCAGTACATCGCCGATGCTCTGTGCGGCTTGATCGTCCATCAGTTGGCGGGTGACTACTGTGACGGTCTGCGGGGTTTCGCGAATCGACAGCGGCAGTTTGGTCGAGCTGTTGCTGGCGCCGGTGGTATAGGAATGGGTGTCTTCGGTGGTCAGCGAATCGCCCAGGCCCTGGCCTGTGACAGTGGTTGCACCCAGTTCCAGACCTTTGCCTTGGGGGGCGCTCAAAATCACCGTGTCGCCGTTGAGCTGATACGAGATGCCGCTGCCCTGCAGCAGTGACTCCAGTGCCTTGACCGGCTCCAGCGAACCGCTCACTGGACGCGACTTGATGCCTTGCACCTGATCCGGGCTGTAGAGGATCTGCAGGTTGGCCTGCTTGCCCAGTTCATTCAGCGCGCTGGCCAGGGCTTGCGACGGAATGTTCAGGGCCACCGGCGCCGCGCTGGCAAGGGATGCCCCCAGCATGACCGAGGCCATCAGGGCACTGGACAGCAAGGTGTGACGTACCGTCCGGCGTTGGGTGGCGATCGAAAGAGGGGTCCGGCTCAAGTTGGGTCGTTGCATCGCGTGCCTAGGCTCCGAAGTAAGAAATTTCATTCTTGTTAATAGGAATAGTTATTAGACGCAGCACGATTGATAAACCAGAAACAAGTTTCTGATTTAGTTGGTTTTGCTCCGGCCATTACAGGCTTGACCCGCTGATGCAGGGCGGAATAATTGTTCCATCCATAGAACGATCAGTACCAAAAAACCTATCTAGTCTTATGGGTGCGACGAATCTATAGTTGTTGCCATGATTTACAGGAGGTGCAACATGAAAAAAATTCTTGGTGTTTATCAGGCCCCCCGCCCTCATTGGGTCGGCGATGGTTTTCCGGTTCGCACGATGTTTTCCTACGACAGCATGGGCAAACACATCAGCCCGTTTCTGTTGCTGGATTACGCCGGGCCAGCCGAGTTCACGCCCACTACAGAGCGTCGTGGTGTAGGCCAGCACCCGCACCGTGGTTTTGAAACGGTGACCATCGTCTACAAGGGCGAAGTGGAACACCGTGACTCCACCGGCAACGGCGGGGTGATCGGCCCGGGTGATGTGCAGTGGATGACCGCAGCGTCCGGCATCCTGCACGAGGAGTTCCATTCCGAGGCGTTTGCCCGCAGTGGCGGCCCGCTGGAGATGGTGCAGCTATGGGTCAACCTGCCGGCAAAGGACAAAATGGCCGCGCCGGGGTATCAGGGCATCGTCGACCGTGACATCCCCGACCTGGCGCTCAAGGACGATGCCGGCCGTTTGCGCCTGATTGCCGGTGAGTTCGATGGCAAACGCGGCCCGGCCCATACCTTTACGCCGATCGACGTGTGGGATATCCGCTTGAATGCGGGCAAGTCGACTACGCTGGATCTTCACCCGGGCCGCAACACTGCGCTGGTGGTGCTGCATGGTGCGGTCGAGGTCAACGGTCAGGACGTGGTGCGTGAAGGGCAGCTTGCGCTGTTTGAGCGTGATGGCTCGAGCATCCGCCTTGAAGCCAATAACGACGCCGTGCTGCTGGTCCTCAGCGGCGAGCCGATCGACGAACCGATCGTGGGCCATGGGCCGTTTGTGATGAACACCGACGCCGAAATCCATCAGGCGTTTGTGGACTTCCAGTCGGGCAAGTTTGGCCGCATGCCCGCGTAGCAATGCTGCACCGAAGCGCAATGCCAGGCCATGAGGGTCATGGCCTGGCCTTTTCTGTCTTATCCCAGAGAGGTAAACCCTGTGACAACTTCTTACAAGCGTTTGGACAAGGACAATGCCGCCGTTTTGTTGGTGGACCATCAGGCGGGTTTGCTGTCGCTGGTGCGGGATATCGAACCGGACAAATTCAAGAACAACGTGCTGGCGCTGGCTGATCTGGCCAAGTACTTCAAGTTGCCGACCATTTTGACCACCAGCTTCGAAACCGGACCCAACGGCCCGCTGGTGCCCGAGTTGAAGGCGCTGTTCCCGCAAGCGCCCTATATCGCCCGCCCGGGGCAGATCAATGCCTGGGACAACGAGGATTTTGTCAAGGCGGTCAAGGCAACAGGTAAAAAGCAACTGATCATCGCAGGGGTGGTCACTGAGGTCTGCGTGGCATTCCCGGCACTGTCGGCACTGGCTGAAGGCTATGAGGTGTTTGTTGTGACGGATGCGTCGGGTACGTTCAACGAAATCACCCGCCATTCGGCCTGGGATCGCATGTCATCCTCGGGTGCGCAACTGATGACCTGGTTTGGTCTGGCCTGTGAGCTGCATCGCGACTGGCGCAATGACATTGAAGGCCTGGGCGCGCTGTTCTCCAACCATATCCCGGACTATCGCAATCTGATCACCAGCTACTCCACGTTGACAGCCGGTAAATAACCGTTGGGCTCGTAGCGGCTGCCGAAGGAACGATGCTGCGTTCGGCGGCAGTTGCTACGAGTTTTGGTCGTGTTTCACACCCGTTCGAAAATCACCGCTATGCCCTGGCCGCCGCCAATGCACATGGTCGCCAGGGCATAACGACCCTGTGTCCGATGCAGTTCATGGATGGCCTTGGTCGCGATGATCGCGCCCGTGGCCCCCACCGGGTGGCCCAGGGCGATGCCCGAACCGTTGGGGTTGACCCTGGCCGGGTCCATATCCAGTTCCTGCATCACGGCACACGCCTGGGCGGCGAAGGCAATGTTGGCTTCGATCACGTCCATGTCACCGATCTTCAAGCCAGCCCGCTTCAATGCCAGCCGCGTTGCCGGTATCGGCCCCAACCCCATCAGCTCGGGTTCAACCCCTGCATGGGCGTAGGCCACCAGCCGCGCCATCGGCGCAAGATTGCCCGCCAGTACTGCCGCGCCAGTGGCCAGCACCAGCGCCGCCGCCCCATCATTGAGCCCCGATGCATTGCCTGCAGTCACGCTGCCGTCTTTCTTGAAGGCCGGTTTCATCAGCGCCAACTGCTCCAGGGTAGTGGCCCGCGGGTGCTCGTCCTGGCTGAACATCACACTGCCTTTGCGGCTGCGTACCTCGACGGTGGCGATCTGGCTGTCGAAGTAACCTTGCTCGATAGCCCGGGCGGCGCGTTGCTGGTCTTCAAGCGCCAGAGCGTCCTGGGCCTGGCGGCTGATGCTGTTGCGTTGGGCGATATTCTCGGCCGTTACACCCATATGAATGCCGTGGAACGGGTCGTGCAAAATACCCAGCATGTAGTCGAGCATTGGCGTATCGCCCATGCGCGCACCCCAGCGGGCGGCGGGCATCAGGTAGGGGCCGCGGCTCATGGCTTCGGCCCCGGCGCCAATGGCGAAGTCGGCGTCGCCGAGCATCAGGGTATGGGCGGCAGAAATGATCGCCTGCAAGCCCGAACCGCACAGGCGGTTGACGTTGTAGGCCGGGGTTTCCTTGGGGATCCCGGCATTGATCGCCGCAACCCGCGCCAGATAGGCATCCTGGGGCTCGGTGGGAATCACGTTGCCCATCACCACATGACCGATGCGCCCGGGGTCGACCTGGCTGCTGTGCAACGCGGCCTTGACCGCAGTGCTGGCCAGCTCGGCCAGGGGCACGTCCTTGAGCGAGCCGCCAAAGGTGCCGATGGCCGTGCGCCGGGCGCTGAGGATGAAAATTTCAGGAGTTTGCATGGCGGGTCCTTATTGTTTTATCGGGCCAAATGCGCGGGATTATTTCACCGGTGTACGGTTTGGGCGTCGTCCGTTTGTGCGGGCAGGGCATCTACCTGGGCATCGAGCAGGGTCATAAAGGCATGGGCCGCATTGGACAAGGTGCGTTCGGTATGCAGGATATACCCCAGCTGGCGGGTCAGCTGGATGCCGGGCAGGGCAATCGATGCCACCTGCTCATCCAGCATGGTGCGCGGCAACACGCTCCAGGCCAGGCCGATGGACACCATCATCTTGATGGTCTCCAGGTAATTGGTGCTCATGGCGATGTTGGGCGTCAGGCCCTGGGCTTCAAACAGGCGATGGACAATATGATGGGTAAAGGTATTGCCGCCGGGAAACACCGCTGGATGGCGTGCAATATCGGCCATGCTTACGGCTTTTTGCCGGGTCAGGCGGTGCTCCGGGGCCACCACGAAATCCAGCGGGTCATCCCAGACCGGTACCGCGCGAATCAGTGAATGGGGCTCCGGCGCCAGGGTAATCACTGCCAGTTCGGCACGCCCATGCAGAATTTCATCGTAGGCCACTTCTGAATCGAGAAACTGAATATCCAGCGCGACCTTGGGGTAAGTGCGGGTGAACTCGCGCAGTAAAGGTGGCAGTCGGTGCAGACCGATATGATGGCTGGTAGCCAGGGTCAGGCGCCCGCTGACTTCGCCATTGAGGTTGTTGAGTGCCCGGCGCGTGTCATCCAGTACGTTGAGGATCTGGTAAGCGCGCGGCAGCAAGGCCCGGCCGGCTTCGGTGAGGCTGACCTCACGGCCCAGCCGGTCGAACAGCCTGAGCTTGAGTTGCTGCTCGATGCTGGCAATGCGTTTGCTGATGGCTGGCTGGGTCAGGAACAGCCGTTCGGCGGCCCCGGAAAAACTGCCGGTTTCAGCAATTGCAATAAACGCATTGAGATTCGCGAGATCCATCTATTCGAATTCCTGTTGGTTATCCAAAGCATAAAAATTATGAATTTGAGTTATTCACTGTAACCCCATAGGATCGACCTCACAAGCCAAGTGGTTATTGGCACAGAAAAGTAGCTGATGAGGAAACCGTCTGATGGCCGGCAAAACGCTCTACGACAAGCTCTGGGATTCGCATTTGGTCAAGCAGCGTGACGATGGCTCGGCGCTGATCTACATCGACCGTCACATCATTCACGAAGTGACCTCGCCGCAAGCCTTTGAAGGCCTGCGGCTGGCCGGGCGCAAGCCTTGGCGTATCGATGCCAACATCGCCACCCCGGACCACAACGTACCGACCACGCCGGAGCGTAAAGGCGGGATCGAAGCGATTGCCGATCAGGTTTCCCGTCTGCAGGTGCAAACCCTGGATGACAACTGTGACGAATACGGCATTACCGAATTCAAGATGAACGACGTGCGTCAGGGCATCGTTCATGTGATCGGCCCGGAGCAGGGCGCGACCTTGCCGGGCATGACCGTGGTCTGCGGTGACTCGCACACCTCGACTCACGGCGCCTTCGGTGCATTGGCCCACGGTATCGGCACTTCCGAGGTCGAGCATGTGCTCGCCACCCAGTGCCTTGTCGCCAAAAAAATGAAGAACATGCTGGTGTCGGTCGAAGGGCAATTGCCGTTCGGCGTAACCGCCAAGGACATCGTACTGGCCGTGATCGGCAAGATCGGCACCGCGGGCGGCAATGGTCATGCCATCGAATTCGCCGGCAGCGCGATTCGTGACTTGTCCGTCGAAGGCCGCATGACCATCTGCAACATGTCCATCGAAGCCGGTGCCCGTGTAGGCCTGGTGGCCGCCGATCAGAAAACTGTCGATTATGTAAAGGGCCGTCCGTTTTCGCCTAAAGGCGCTGAATGGGACCTGGCGGTCGAAGCCTGGAAAGACCTGGTGTCCGACAGCGATGCGCAGTTCGACACCGTGGTTGAACTGGACGCTACGCAGATCAAGCCGCAAGTCAGCTGGGGCACTTCGCCCGAGATGGTCCTGGCGGTTGATCAGAACGTGCCGGATCCGGCACAGGAAGCCGACCTGGTCAAGCGTGGCTCGATCGAACGTGCATTGAAGTACATGGGCCTGACCGCCAACCAGGCGATCACCGATATCCAGCTCGATCGCGTATTTATCGGCTCGTGCACCAACTCGCGGATCGAAGACTTGCGTGCTGCGGCAGTGATTGCCAAGGGGCGCAAGGTGGCGTCCACCATCAAGCAGGCGATTGTGGTGCCGGGCTCGGGTCTGGTTAAAGCCCAGGCCGAGGCTGAAGGTCTGGACAAGATCTTTATCGAGGCCGGTTTTGAATGGCGTGAGCCGGGTTGTTCGATGTGCCTGGCGATGAATCCGGACCGCCTTGAGTCGGGCGAGCATTGTGCCTCGACCTCCAACCGCAACTTTGAAGGCCGTCAGGGCGCCGGTGGCCGTACTCACCTGGTCAGCCCGGCCATGGCCGCTGCCGCCGCCGTGAATGGTCGTTTTATTGATGTCCGTGAATTGATCCAGGGGAGCGCAGCATGAAGGCTTTTACTCAGCACACCGGTCTGGTCGCGCCTTTGGATCGTGCCAACGTCGATACCGACCAGATCATTCCCAAGCAATTCCTGAAGTCGATCAAGCGTACCGGCTTTGGCCCTAACCTGTTTGACGAGTGGCGTTATCTGGATGTGGGTCAGCCCTACCAGGACAACTCCAAGCGCCCGCTGAACAAGGATTTTGTGCTTAACGCCGAGCGTTACCAGGGCGCCAGTGTGTTGCTGGCCCGGGAAAACTTCGGTTGCGGCTCCAGCCGTGAGCACGCGCCGTGGGCGCTGGAAGAGTACGGTTTTCGCAGCATCATCGCGCCGAGCTACGCCGATATTTTCTTCAATAACAGCTTCAAGAACGGTTTGTTGCCGATCATCCTGAGCGACGCCGAAGTCGATGAGCTGTTTGCCCAGGTTGAAGCCGAGCCGGGTTACCAGCTCAAGATCGACCTCGAGGCGCAAACCGTGACCCGCCCGGATGGCAAGGTGCTGGGCTTTGAAATCGATGCGTTTCGCAAGCATTGCCTGCTCAACGGCCTGGACGATATCGGCCTGACCTTGCAGGACGGCGATGCAATTGCCGCGTTTGAAAGCAAGCACCGTGCGAGCCAGCCGTGGTTGTTTCGCGACGCTTGAATGGCCTCTTTGCGGGCAAGCCCGGCACCCACAGGGGAATGCATTTCAAATGTGGGAGCGGGCTTGCCCGCGATGACGGCAGTGTGGACAACCCAAGTCTTGACGCTAAAAGGAAGTTTTAATGACCAGTACCGCCCAGCACACCCAGGTCGTACAAAGGCAGTTCGGCGAACAGGCGTCGGCCTATCTGAGCAGCGCCGTGCATGCGCAAGGCACCGAGTTCGGTCTGCTCAAGGCCGAGCTGGCGGGTAAAGTTGAAGCGCGGGTGCTGGACCTGGGGTGTGGCGCGGGCCATGTAAGCTTTCATGTGGCTGCACTGGTCAAGGACGTGGTGGCATACGACCTGTCGCAACAAATGCTCGATGTGGTCAGTGCTGCCGCCAGCGATCGCGGGCTGGGCAATATCAGCACCGTTTGCGGCGCGGCAGAGCGTTTGCCGTTTGCCGATGGCGAGTTCGACTATGTGCTCAGCCGTTACTCGGCCCATCACTGGAGCGATCTGGGCGTTGCCCTGCGCGAAGTGCGCCGGGTGCTCAAGCCGGGTGGCGTAGCGGCATTTATCGATGTGATCTCACCCGGCAGCCCGTTATTCGACACCTACCTGCAAAGTGTCGAAGTGCTGCGCGACACCAGCCATGTGCGCGACTATTCGAGCGCCGAATGGCTGCGTCAGGTCAGCGAAGCCGGTTTGCACGTGCGCAGCACACAGCGTCAGCGTTTGCGTTTAGAGTTCAGCTCCTGGATCGAGCGCATGCGTACGCCACAGGTTATGAGCGCGGCCATCCGCCAGTTGCAGCAGTCGATGGGCGCCGAAGTACGCGATTATTTTGAAATTGAAGCCGATGGTTCGTTCAGCACCGATGTGCTGGTGCTGTGGGCCGAGAAGTAACCTGAATATTTCCGGGTGCGCCTGCGGGGGCATCAACAGACAAGAAAGAGGAACCCATGAGCAAGCAGATTCTGATTCTCCCTGGCGACGGTATTGGTCCGGAAATCATGGCCGAAGCGGTCAAGGTGCTGGAGCTGGCCAGTGACAAGTTCAACCTGGGCCTGGAACTGACCCACGACCTGATCGGCGGCGCAGCCATCGACAAGCATGGCGTACCGTTGGCCGACGAGACCCTTGAGCGCGCCCGTGCGGCCGACGCTGTCTTGCTGGGCGCCGTGGGTGGCCCGAAATGGGACAAGATCGAGCGCGACATTCGCCCCGAGCGCGGCCTGCTGAAAATCCGTGCGCAACTGGGCCTGTTCGGCAACCTGCGCCCGGCAATCCTGTACCCGCAACTGGCTGATGCATCGAGCCTCAAGCCGGAAATCGTTTCCGGACTGGATATCCTCATCGTTCGCGAATTGACCGGTGGTATCTACTTCGGCGCCCCCCGTGGCACCCGCGAGCTGGAAAACGGTGAGCGTCAGGCTTATGACACCCTGCCGTACAGCGAAAGCGAAATCCGCCGCATTGCCCGCGTCGGTTTCGACATGGCCCGCGTGCGTGGCAAAAAGCTCTGCTCGGTGGACAAGGCCAACGTGCTGGCGTCCAGCCAGCTGTGGCGTGAAGTGGTCGAGCAAGTGGCCAAGGACTACCCGGACGTCGAGCTGAGCCATATGTACGTCGACAACGCGGCCATGCAACTGGTGCGCGCACCCAAGCAATTTGACGTGATCGTCACCGAAAACATGTTCGGTGACATCCTGTCCGACCAGGCTTCGATGCTCACCGGCTCTATCGGCATGCTGCCATCGGCATCCCTGGACACCCACAACAAGGGCATGTACGAGCCTTGCCACGGTTCGGCGCCGGACATCGCGGGGCAGGGCATTGCCAACCCGCTGGCGACCATTTTGTCGGTGTCGATGATGCTGCGTTACAGCTTCAACCAGACCGCTGCTGCCGATGCCATTGAGCAGGCCGTAAGCCTGGTTCTGGACCAGGGTTTGCGTACCGGTGATATCTGGTCGACGGGTTGCACCCGGGTCGGAACACAGGAAATGGGCAATGCAGTAGTCGCGGCGCTGCAGAATCTGTAATCTCTCGGGCCCGTTACTTCCTGTTGGTGGAAGTAACGACCCCACTTTTTGTTAAAGGTGTAGTTGCGATGAAACGTGTAGGTCTGGTCGGTTGGCGCGGTATGGTTGGTTCCGTGCTCATGCAGCGGATGCTGGAAGAGCAGGATTTCGATCTGATCGAACCGGTGTTTTTCACCACTTCCAATGTCGGTGGACAAGGTCCGTCCGTGGGCAAGGATATTGCCCCGCTCAAGGATGCTTACAACATTGAAGAGCTGAAAACCCTCGATGTAATCCTGACCTGCCAGGGCGGCGACTACACCAGCGAGGTGTTCCCCAAGCTGCGTGAGGCGGGCTGGCAAGGTTACTGGATCGATGCAGCGTCGACCCTGCGCATGCAGGATGATGCGGTCATTATTCTGGACCCGGTCAACCGCAAGGTCATCGACCAGCAGCTGGATGCCGGCACCAAAAACTATATCGGCGGCAACTGCACTGTCAGCCTGATGCTGATGGGTCTGGGCGGTCTGTTCGAAGCCGGTCTGGTAGAGTGGATGAGCGCCATGACCTACCAGGCGGCCTCGGGCGCCGGTGCGCAGAACATGCGCGAGCTGATCAAGCAGATGGGCACCACTCATGCGGCGGTCGCCGATCAACTGGCCGACCCGGCCAGCGCGATTCTGGATATCGACCGTCGTGTGGCCGAGGCCATGCGCAGCGATGCCTACCCGACCGAAAACTTCGGTGTGCCATTGGCCGGCAGCCTGATCCCGTGGATCGACAAAGAGCTGCCGAACGGTCAAAGCCGTGAAGAGTGGAAAGCGCAGGCAGAAACCAACAAGATCCTGGGTCGCTTCAAGAACCCGGTTCCGGTGGACGGTATCTGCGTACGTATCGGTGCGATGCGTTGCCACAGCCAGGCCTTGACCATCAAGCTGAACAAAGATGTGCCTATCGCCGATATCGAAGGTTTGATCAGCCAGCACAACCCCTGGGTCAAGCTGGTGCCAAACCAGCGTGAAGCCAGCATCCAGGAACTGAGCCCGACCAAGGTTACCGGCACCCTGAATGTACCGGTGGGCCGTCTGCGCAAGCTGAACATGGGTTCGCAGTTCCTCGGTGCCTTTACCGTGGGCGACCAGTTGCTGTGGGGCGCGGCAGAACCGCTGCGCCGCATGCTGCGGATTTTGCTGGAGCGTTAATTCGCCACCGGCAGGTTCAAGCCCGCGTCTCGCAAGAGGCGCGGGCTTTTTATTGGATGATCAGCTGCTACGAATTGTCATCATCCATCAAATAGGCCGGGCGCGTTGCCTGTCGGGGTTGTGCCCGGTACAGTGCCGCTCCCCACGTTTCGCCTGAGGTAGATACATGAACCAGTCCTTTGATATCGCCGTCGTTGGCGCCACCGGCACTGTCGGCGAAACCATCGTACAAATGCTCGAAGAGCGTGATTTTCCGGTTGGCAAGTTGCACTTGCTGGCCAGCAGTGAATCTGACGGGCATTCGGTGCCTTTTCGCGGTAAAAACGTCAGGGTGCGCGATGTCGACACGTTCGATTTCAGCAGCGTACAGCTGGCATTCTTTGCCGCAGGCCCTGCCGTGACCTTGAGTTTTGCTGCCAAGGCCAGTGCAGCCGGCAGCATGGTGGTCGACCTGTCCGGCGCGCTGCCTTCTGCACAGGCGCCGCAGGTGGTACCTGAAGCCAACGCGCAGGTGCTGGCAACCTTGAAAAAACCACTGCAAGTCAGCAGCCCGAGTCCTTCGGCCACCGCACTGGCCGTGGTGCTGGCGCCTTTGCTAAGAGTGCTGGAAATTCAGCGGGTCAATGTGACGGCCTGCATGGCAGTTTCCGCTCAAGGCCGTGAAGCGGTCTCGGAGCTGGCACGCCAAACCACCGCGCTGCTGAACCTGCATCCGCTGGAAACCAGCTTCTTTGATCGTCAGATGGCCTTCAACGTCCTGGCCCAGGTCGGCACGCCGGACGCACAGGGCCATGTGCCGCTGGAAAAACGTTTGGTCAATGAGCTGCGCGAAGTTCTGGCTATGCCTACGCTGAAGGTATCGGCCAGCAGTGTGCAAGTGCCGGTATTTTTTGGTGACAGCTTCAGCGTGTCCCTGCAACTGGCCGGGCCGGTGGATCTGGTTGAAGTCAATGCCGCCCTCGAGGCAGGTGAGGGTATCGAGCTGGTGGAAGCCGGTGACTACCCGACTGCTGTTGGCGATGCCGTAGGTCAGGATGTGGTGTATGTCGGTCGAGTGCGTCACGGTGTGGACGACACATCTGAACTTAATCTGTGGCTGACGTCAGATAACGTACGCAAGGGTGGCGCATTGAACGCCGTGCAGTTGGCTGAGTTGTTGATAAAAGACCAACTGTAAAAGATACTTGGCTGCTATACAGGTCTCGTGGGACGAGGCCTGTACCAATAAGGAAGAGGCTATGGTTCAGGTTCGCAAATTGGTGTTGGCAATCGCTGCCGCTTCGGCGCTGTCATCCGGTATGGCGCAGGCGCTTGAGCTTGGGGAGCTGACGCTCAAGTCGGCGCAGAACCAGCCGCTGCTGGCAGAAATCGAGCTGCTCGATGTCAAGGACCTGACTGCTGCGCAAGTGGTGCCAAGCCTTGCCCCCGAACAGGAGTTCAGCAAAGCCGGAGTTCCGCGCCCGGCGTTTCTGGATGATTTGCGCTTTACCCCGATCATCAACGCCGATGGCAAGAGCGTATTGCGCGTCACCTCCAGCCAGCCGCTGTCCGAACCTTTTGTGAACTTCCTGGTGCAGGTGATGTGGCCCAACGGCCGCTTGATGCGCGATTACAGCGTGTTGCTCGATCCCGCCCGATTCTCGCCGCAGGCCGCGTCGGCGGCATCAACGTCTGCGCCTGCCGCGCCCGTGCAGTACACCACCACGTCCCGTGACACACTGTGGGAGATCGCCGCCAAGGCGCGCAACGGCGGCTCGGTGCAGCAGACCATGCTGGCAATTCAGGCCCTGAACCCTGATGCGTTTATCAACGGCAATATCAACCGGCTTAAAACCGGCCAGGTGCTGCGCCTGCCAGATGCCTCGCAAAGTGTGCAATTGCCCCAGGCCAGGGCCATCAACGAAGTGGCGTCGCAAAATGCCGACTGGCGCAGTGGCCGTCGCACCGTACCCTTGGCCCAGCAACTCGATGCAACCGGTCGCAAGCCTGTGCCGGCGCCTGCCGCCAAGGCTGTGCATCAGGATGCCTTGAGTCTGGTTTCCGCTCAGGCAGGCAAGGGTGCTGCCGGGGATGCGAAAAAACTGGCTGACCAGCTGGCGATGACTCAGGAAGGTCTGGACAGCAGCCGTCGTGAAAATGCCGAGCTGCAAGACCGGATGAAAGACCTGCAAAGCCAGTTGGACAAGCTGCAGCGTTTGATTGAATTGAAGAACGATCAACTGGCCAGGCTGGAGGCCGGCAAAGGTGCGCCTGTCGACCCGGCAGTTGCGTTGGCCGGCGTACAGGCCGCGGATGCGCCTGAAGCCGATATTGCGCCGGCAATCGAAGGTGCACCGGCCACTGCAGTGGCACCAAGTCCTGAAGACACCGGGGCGACGCAAGGCCATGAGCGAAACATTCAGGACCTGCTGAACAGCCCGCTATTACTGGGGCTTGTCGGCGGCGGGGCGGTCTTGTTGCTGCTCTTGCTGTTGTTGCTCGTGCGTCGGCGCAAGGCGCTGCAAGAAGCACAAAAACATGCGCGAATGGCTCGGGATCTTGAAAATGAGTCCGGGTTTGCAGCCGATCTGGATCTGCCGCAAAGCAGTTTTGAGGGGCTTGAAACGCCGTCGCGCAGTATCGATCCTGCACCTGCACCTGCACCTGCACCTGCACCTGCACCGGTCGTGGAGGCAGTAGCTCCGGTGGTCGCGCCGGTTACCCTGGCCAAGCCTGCGGCTGATGTGCTGGATCAGGCCGAGCGGTTGATTGAGCAGCGTCAGTTGAGCGAGGCCGTTGTATTGCTCAAGGCTGCGATCGATCGGGAGCCCCAGCGCAGTGATTTGCGTCTTGAGTTGATGCGGGTTTACGCCGAACTGGGTGATCGTGACGCTTTTATCGCTCAAGAGCGCCAACTGGTAGCCAATGGCAAGAATCACGCCCAGGTCGAGCAGCTCAAAAATCGTTATCCGGGCATGGCGGTGGCGGCAGCGGCCGGCATTGCTACCGCAGCGGTGGCCACCCAGCTGCAAGCGCAATTTGTCCAGGACATGATGCGCGACGATCGCGAGGTCGAACCGCAGCCGGAGCCTGCTGCACCTGCACCTGCAGCGTTCGATCACGATTTTGATCTGAGCCTTGATGAACTGGAAGCGGCTTCCCCTGCGGTCGTGACGCCAGAACCTGCAGGGCTCGACAAGCCGGCGGCAGACAGTTTCGAAGCGGTGCTTGAACAGCAGGCTCAGGTTCAGGCGGCTCACGAAGGGGCGTCGGACTTTGATCTGGACCTGCCGGCGGACTTTGACCTGTCCCTGGCTGAAGAAAGCGCTCCACCCGCTGTGGCGGCGGACAGCTTTGCCCTTGAGCTGGACAAGGTCAATGCCGAGTTGCATCGCCTGTCGCAAAGCCTTGAGCAATCATCGCTGGAGCAGCCCTTTGCCGATGATGAACCGGAATTCGACTTCCTCTCGGGCGCCGATGAAACGGCCACCAAACTCGATCTGGCCCAGGCCTATATCGATATGGGTGACGACGAAGGTGCGCGGGATATTCTGACCGAGGTCATGGAGGAGGGTAATCCACAGCAGCAGGCCGAAGCCCTGGAAATGATGGCACGCCTGACCTGAGTGAAACTCCTTTAGATACTCTGTTGCCGGTCAACCCTCCCTGTGGGCTGTCTCTTATACACATCTGGGTTGGCGTGTTGTGGGTGTAAAAAAAAAATGGGGGGGGGGGGGGGGGGGGGGGGGGGGGGGGGGGGGGGGG
>NZ_JASJWL010000033.1:0-48323 GCF_035019225.1 Pseudomonas sp. CCC4.1
AGATGTGTATAAGAGACAGACCTTCGCGAGCAGGCTCGCTCCCACAGATTCAGTTTTTCCTGTAGTCGCTGACGAGTAGAGCGACTACAAATGAACGACATCAAGCCTTTGGTTTGGCTGCCGCCTGCCACAGGATCTCTGCAACCCCCTGGCGCTTGGCAATCAGGCGCGCGGCGACAAACAGCAAGTCAGACAAGCGATTGATATACGCCAGCCCCACACCTGCCAGTGGCTCCAATGCATTGAGCTGCTGGCAGCGGCGTTCGGCACTACGTGCCAGGCTGCGGCAAACATGGGCCTGGGCTATCAGGCTCGAGCCGCCGGGCAGAATGAAGTTCTCCAGTGGCCCCAGCTCCTCATTCCAGCGATCGATCGCAGTTTCAAGCCGTTCGATCTCGGCAGCGTTAAGTGCCTGATATTCCGGCATCGCCAACTCACCCCCCAGGTCAAACAAACGGTGCTGACACGGCTCAAGCACCTCGATCAGCTCGTTGAGCCCCGGCTGGCTGGCACTGTGCTCGATGAGCCCGGCCAGGAGCAGGCCGACCTGGCTGTTAAGCGTATCGACTTCGCCGATGGCTTCTATGCGCGGGTGATCCTTGGGCACACGGCGACCGTCGCCAAGCCCTGTTTCGCCCTTGTCGCCGGTGCGGGTATAAATTTTCGATAAGCGAAAGCCCATGGTTACATTTCCACGTTGGTTGGTTCGGGGGAGGCCGGCTGGTTGCCGGCCAAGGGCAGGCGCAGGGTAAAACAGGTGCCTTGGCCCTGGGTTGAGTGCACTTCCATTTGGCCCTTGTGGTTGTTGGTAATGATGAAGTACGACACGGACAGGCCAAGCCCTGTGCCCTGGCCAACTTCCTTGGTGGTGAAGAAGGGCTCGAAAATTCGTTTGCGCACCGCCTCGGGCATACCGGCACCGTTGTCTTCGACCTGTATTTCCGCCCAGGGCGGGTTGAGCCTGGTGCGCAGGGTTATGCGTCCCGGCTCGCTCTGATCGGCACGTTGATGAATGGCCTGGGCGGCGTTCTTCAGCAAATTGAGCAGCACCTGCTCCAGTTCGTTGGGGATGCCGGGCACCGGTCCCAGTTGCGGGTCGAACTGGCGAGTGATGGCTTGTCCCATAAAGTCAAAACCAATGGCCAGGTCGAAATCATTGCTGGCGATGTCCAGAGCCTGGTCAATCAGGGCCGACAGATCACAGGGGCTCATCTGCCGGTTGCTGCGGCGGCTGAAGCTGAGCATATGGGTGACAATTTTCGCCGCGCGTGCACCGGCCTGTTGAATGCCATCCAGTAGTTGCGGGATTTCCCGGGCCTGCAGGTAGTGGTTGACCACCTCCAGGTCGATGCCGGTCTGCTCGGCTTGTTCGATGTTCTTGGGCAACTCGCTCGACAGGCGCCTGCGAATGTTCTGTACGTTATGCAGGATCGCTCCCAGCGGATTGTTGATTTCGTGAGCCATGCCGGCAGCCAGCCCGCCTACGGAAAGCATTTTTTCCGATTGCACCATCATGTCTTCCAGCGACAGGCGCTGGGTGATGTCATCGATGCGGATCACCACGCCGCGTCCACCACCGCCCATCAGGGGGTAAAAGGTCAGGGCATAGTGGCGGGCTTCCTCGCCCTGATTCCAGGTGACGCGTTCAATTTTTGCGACCTGGTGGTGCTCAATGGTGTCTTTGAGTTGCGGCAGGAAGGGCTTGAGAGGTTCAAATGCCAGCTCGATGGGCTTGTTCAGGGCTTCATCCAGCTGCGTGCCGGAGAGGGCGCTGGCTTCCTGGTTCCATTGGGTGACATAGAGCTGTTCGTCCAGTGCAATCAGCGCCGAAGGCATGGAGTCGATGATGCAGTTGAGGTAGTTCTGAAAACCGGTAAGTTTTTTCTCGATTTTGCTGCGTACCTGGACTTCCAGTTCCAGCTTGCGATTGGTGTTGCGGGTTTCTTCGGCCAGCGACTGCGCTTGATCGTACGCCTGGCGGGCCTCGTCCCGTGCGCGCTTGAGCGCTTGATCGCGTACTTCAATGCGCGACAGCATGGTGTTGAATGCCTCGGCCAGGCTACCGATTTCGTCGTTGTTGCCGGGCGCCGCGCGCAATGCGTAGTTCTCCTCGCGAGTGACCTGGCGGGACAGTTCTTCAAGGCGGTGAATAGGCTGGGTAATCAGGCGCTTGATCTGCCGCGCCACCACGAACCAGAGCAAAGCGCTGATGATCAGAATGCCCAGGCTGGCCGTTAGCGTGCCGGTATAGAACGCCATTGGCAGTTCGCTGCTGGCGATCAGCAACAAATGCCCGGGGGGCTGGTCGCCGTTATGCAGGCGGGTGATTTGATGGCTGCGCAGTTCGGTGAGGCTCCAGGCCTCAAGTTGACGATAGTGCTCCGGAAGTGGCAGGTGTTCGCCGTGTTGCAGTTGTCCCAGCAGGTTGCCCGCGCTGTCATAAATGGCGGCAGCACGCAGGGGGGCGTAGCTGCCGATCTCGTTGAGCAGGGCTTTGGCGCTTTGCGGCGAGTCCAGTGCGTGGGTGATCAGGTCGGGGTTTGCGGTCAGCTTGCCCAGGGTTTGCAGGGCTTGCGGAGCCGTGCTCTCGTGGGAGATCCAGTACGCGACGCTGATAAACGTCAAGTTGGCCACCAGCAATACGGTGGCCAGCAAGGCGAGCAGGGCGGTCAGCAGCTTCTGGCCTACCGGGAGGTTTTCAAGGCGCTGGCGCAAGGGCATGAGATGGCCATTTGATAAAAGAACAGAAGGGCAGGGTAGCGCGGCCCTCAGTTGCAGGGCAATCCGCGCTGGCGCAGGTGTTCGCTCAAGCGTTGGTGCAGACCTTGCAGACAGGGGACGGCGAACTGTCGGTTGCGGGCGGCAGTGCAAGCGTAGCCCAGCAAGTAACTGATTTCGGTGCGCCGGCCCTGGCTGACATCTTGGTGCATCGATGAATAATTGTTGGCTGTCGCCTGGATGACCCGGTGCACCTCGGTGGCCAGGTCGATGGCGGCTTCTGCCTGGCCGCAGTGTTCCAGCAAGGCGCTGAGTTCGGCGCACAGGGTGTTCACTTCGGCATCATGGGCTTGCAAGCCGCCGTTGCGGCAATCATGGAGCACCGTCAGTGGGTTAATCGCACAGTTTAGTGCCAGTTTGCGCCACAACCTGCTCAGAATATTCGGGCTCCATTCATGGGCAATGCCGCTGAGTTGAAGCTCTTCCAGCCATTGAGGGGCAGGGCCATGACGTGGGTCGCCCAGCCAGGTATGGCCACGCCCGGCAAACACTACGCGCCAGTCGCCATCGCGATAGGCGCCTTCAGTGCTGGAGGCGAAGATGCAACGCGCGTGGGGTACCTGCGCAGCGACGGCCTGCTGGCTGCCGAGGCCATTTTGCAACAGGATCAGTTCGGCACCCGGGCTCAGGCGCCCGGCGATTTGCTTGACCGCCTGCTCGGCGTCGTATGCCTTGCAGGTGACCAGCAAGCGCTGGATAGGCTCGTCGGTTTCAGGGGTTTGTGCGCTGATGGGCCAGTGTTGTGAATCTTCGCCTTCAATCAGGGTCAACTTTTGCACGGCTTTATAGGCTTGCAGGCGGTCGTCGTTGCGCAGAATGAGGGTGACGGGCAGGCCGGCGCGTGCCAGTCGTGTTGCCCACAGCATCCCCATGCTGCCTGCACCGAGAATGTGCCAGGTGGTGCTAGCCCGTGCCGGTGCGTTTGGGGGATTTTGTGGGATGGCCGAATCTGGCATGTGAGCTCGCAAGTGAATGAAGTCGAAGAACCGCTATAATGCCCGCGCATTTTAACTGTCAGGTCAGGCGTGCTCCATCTGTGTTGAGCGCGCCGTTTATTATTGGAGAAATTACATGCCGTCGTTCGACGTGGTATCCGAACTGGACAAGCACGAAGTCACCAACGCCGTCGAGAACGCCGTCAAGGAGCTGGACCGTCGTTATGACCTCAAGGGTAAAGGTACTTTCGAGTTCAAGGAAAAGGATTTGACGGTCAACTTGACCGCTGAAGCCGACTTCCAGCTCGAAGCCATGATCGAGATCCTCAAGCTGGCACTGGTCAAGCGCAAGATCGACGTTCAGTGCCTTGAGGTCAAGGACGCTTACGCTTCGGGCAAGTTGATGAAGCAGGAAGCGGTGCTCAAGGAAGGCATTGATAAAGAGCTGGCGAAAAAGATCGTCGCTCACGTCAAGGACGCCAAGCTCAAGGTTCAGGCCGCCATTCAGGGCGAGCAAGTGCGTATCACGGGTAAAAAACGTGATGACCTGCAAGAAGCCATCGCTGCGTTGCGTGCCAAGACGTTCGACATGCCGCTGCAGTTCAACAACTTCCGCGACTGATCACCACCCGGGGAACCTCTGGCGATCATTGACGTCCGATTTTCCTGGGCGCTGCAGAAACGATTGAGCTGCCAGGGTGGCTCGATCGTTTTGCTGAATAAATGACGCTGGCAGGTAATGGCGTGAGGAGATAAAAATGGATTTGAACACTGAAGTTGATCAATTGATCAAGGCCTCCCAGGCCTGGGTTCCGATGATCATGGAGTACGGCAGTCGCGTGCTGCTGGCACTGGTTACCCTGGCTGTCGGCTGGTGGCTGATTAACCGCCTGACGACCAAGATCGGTCAGTTGCTGGCGTTGAGAAAGGCGGATCTTGCGCTGCAGGGCTTTATCAGCAGCCTGGCCAATATCATTCTCAAGATATTGCTGATTGTCAGTGTTGCATCGATGATCGGTATTCAGACCACCTCGTTTGTGGCAGCCATCGGTGCGGCAGGTCTGGCCATTGGCCTGGCATTGCAGGGCAGCCTGGCCAACTTTGCAGGTGGGGTACTGATTCTGTTGTTCCGCCCGTTCAAGATCGGTGACTGGATCGAAGCTCAAGGTGTAAGCGGGACTGTCGACAGCATTCAGATTTTCCACACGGTGCTGCGTACCGGTGACAACAAAACCGTCATCGTGCCAAACGGTAACCTGTCCAACGGCATCATCACCAACTACAACCGTCAGCCGACGCGCAAGGTGGTGTTTGATGTGGGTGTGGACTACGAGGCGGACCTGCAGAAGGTGCGTGAAGTGTTGTTGGCGCTGGCCGATGACCCGCGCGTGCTGAAGCAGCCTGCTCCGGTCGTTGTGGTGACTGCCTTGGGCGACAGTGCTATCACCATGTCGCTGCGGGTTTGGGTCAACACCCCGGATTACTGGGATGTACTCTTTATGCTCAACGAGCATTCGCGTGACCGCTTAAAGGCTGAAGGTATTGATATTCCTTTTCCGCAGCGTGTAGTACGTGTGGTTCAGGAAGTGGCGGCGCAATAAGGCCGGGAACTGCACCTGATTATTGAGTCAGGTCTGGATAAACAATTAAAGGGGCTAAGGCCCCTTTAATTGTTTTTGTCGCTTGTGGTCGCCGCTGCGAATGCATGATCGGACATATATGTATAACTGATAATTAGTTGCATTCGGCTCTGTTAGTTAGCTTGCTATATAACTTGGTTTTATGTCGGCCAATAAAAAGCCACGCCCTGAGACAGGTGCGTGGCTTTCACTAAACAGTGTGTTTGCAACTAGAGCCCTTAGGCCTCGGTTACAAGATGTTCAGTGGGTACTCGGCAATGATACGTACGTCGTTGTTGTCTGTGCCGTTCACGCTGTTGTTGCCGTTGGTGCGGTAAACCGCGCTACGCAGACGCAAGGACAGGTCTTTGGCCGGGCCTTCCTGCAATACGTATTTGGTCTCGAAGTCGAACTCGTGCTCTTTGCCTTCGCCCGTGCTGGTGGAGATGTTGTCACCTTTCACGTAGCGAGCCATGAAGCTCAGGCCTGGCACGCCGTAGCTGGCCATGTTCAGGTCGTAGCGACCCTGCCAGGAGCGTTCGTCACGCTGGTTGAAGTCGGAATATTGCACGGAGTTGGCGAGGAAAATAGTACCGCCGCCGTCTACGCCGTAGTAGTAAGCGCTGTCACCGGTGGAGCGCTGATGAGCGATGGTGAACTTGTGGGCGCCCAGGCTATAGGCGGCTGCCAGGCTCCAGATTTTGTTGTCAACGTCGCCGGCGCGTTCCTGACCCTGGCTCGAGGTTCTGTAGCCGTTGAAGTCGAAGTTCAGGGCTTGAGACTCTGCGATTGGCAGGGTGTAGTTCAGGTTGATGTACTGCTTCTTGAAGTAGTCATCAACATCGGATGCGGCAATGCCGCCGACGAAGTTGTCAGTGAACTGGTAGGTTGCGCCGGCAATATTGGCGGCGGTCAGGCCTGGCTCGCCTTTGCCGTTGATGCTGTCACGGGCCATGCCAGTCTGGGAGCTCAGTGCGGTGAAGCGACCTGCGGTCAGCTCCAGGCCTTTGATTTCCTTGCTGGTGATCAGGGTGCCGGTAGCAACCTCAGGCAGCAGGCGGCTGTCGTCAGTGGAGAAAACCGGGCTGGCGACGAACTGGTTGCCGTATTTCAGCTCGGTGTCGGACAGGCGGAATTTGACCGCGCCGCCGATTTTCCCTTGGGTATCTTCAGGGGAGCCATCGCTTTTGCTGGCGAACAGGCCGTTGCCCTGGCGACCGGCACCGCCATCCAGGCGTGCAGTACCCATGGCGAAAGCATCAACACCGACACCAATGGTGCCTTGGGTGAAGCCGGACTGGTAGTTAAGCAGCTCGCTCAGGCCCCAATCTTCACGGTAGCCGCTTTTGAACGAACCATCGGCCTGCTGCTTGTTGCCAGCACCGTTACGGAAGTCGCGGTTCATGTACAGCATGCGGGTTTTGGAAGTCAGCGTGCTGTCTTCAACGAAACCTTTTGCGTCGTCCTGGGACGAAGCCATTGCGAACTGAGTAGTGCCGGCTGAAACAGCCAGGGCGATCATGCTCCACTTCATCACGCGCATCGTGATTTGCTCCTTTGGTTTTTAGGAAGAGTACTGCCGTCCCACCTGAATTATTATCTGGGCGGCTCTTTCTTTTTGTGTCGGCGCAAACTTATATCACGCCGGCAATATTGGCGATACTTGCTCTCATAACCTTTCAGCTTCTTTACAGCCATGTCGCAAATGGCACCCCACATGTCGCAAGCGCGCCGCTTAGAGCCTTGTTTGAGCATCTATTCAGTACTGTTTCCAGTGTTGGGCATATGATTGATTTCATGTTGCCTACAATGAAAACTCAAAATTCCTACTGTTTAGCTATTGTTATTTATCGTCGGGTTGCTGTGCTCCTGCTCAGGCCTGGCGACTGTGTCAATGATCTATGCAACAAGCGTGCTCAAATTCCTGCCTGGATGAAAAATAAATAATATTCTGCGTTTTTGAGCTATGAGGCCTGATCGTGCTTGGGTCAAACGGCGATAAAGCTGTCTTCAGGGTGTTATTTTTTGTTGCAAGGAGTGGTGCCTGTCCCGGATTTACGCCTTAAGCGTTACCGGTTAACACCCGCTGGGGTGGCAGGTGACGTTTTGGCGCGCTTGAAACATGCGCTTTGTGCAGTTTTGGTGCATAAGTGTTCGAGCACTGTTGCTTGGGCGTGCAGCGTCGCATTTGCGGTGCGTGCAGGGCTGGAGGCGTGATGCCAGTCGCAATCAAGGGTATCCTTGATTCCTGTCGTCTGGCCTGCGGTGAATGTCACCGGGTGCCGGGTTGTGCTGAAATGAACGGTCAAACAGGAGAGCTCCCAGTGTTCGCTTTGGATACACGTCTTCAAGAGGATACCTGGCTGATAGGGGACTTCCCCTTGTGCCGCTTGCTGCTTTCCAATGATTCGAATTACCCCTGGTTTATCCTGGTGCCGCGACGCGAGGGTATAACTGAACTGTTTCAATTGGATGACGCCGACCAGCAGCGGATGTGGGCTGAGACCACGGCTTTGGCGCGGGTGCTGAAAGAGTCGTACGGTGCGGATAAAATCAATGTTGCCACCCTGGGTAATGTCGTCAGTCAGTTGCACATGCATGTGATTGTTCGTTACCGGGCTGATGTGGCATGGCCAGGGCCTGTCTGGGGCAAGCATCCTGCAAAACCCTATGCGCCGGCAGAGGTGCGTGCTGTCCGGGACAGGCTGGCATCGGCTCTTGATGCAAGTTTTACTATTTCGGAGGGTTGATCGTGACGCTTGAAGCGCGAGTGATGGACCTTGAAAGCCGCGTGGCTTTTCAGGATGACACCATTCAGGCATTGAATGATGTGCTGGTGGCCCAGCAGAACGCCGTGGATCGTCTGCAGATGCAGATGGCCGCCTTGCTCAAGCGCCAGGAGGAAATGGGCGGGCAGTTCGAGTCGTTTGAAGAAGAGGCTCCGCCACCGCACTATTGATTGTTTTGTGCAGGCATAAAAAAACCGCGATTCAGCCTGGCTGATCGCGGTTTTTTTTCAGGCTTGAATCAGCGGCGCGGCAATGCTGCGATCACGTCTTCGGCCTGCAGGCCCTTGTCGCGGTTCATGACCGAGAACTCGACACGTTGCCCTTCCACCAAAACACGGTGGCCCTCGCCACGAATGGCGCGGAAGTGTACAAAAATATCATCACCGGAATCTCGGGAGATAAAGCCGAAACCCTTTGAGGTGTTGAACCATTTGACAGTCCCTGTATCGCGGTTGGTCATGTCATAGCTTTGCGAGGACGACGAAGGTGACGATTTATAGAAGCTGACAGCAAGATGAAGCAGTACGGCAATAACAGCAGGTGTCAGGCCCAGGAGAACAGCGGGCTGATCACCAATCGGCAGCAGCAGGCCGAACAGGGTCAGGGTCTGCAGGACAACGGACAGTACCAGCAGCGCACTGACCAGATTCTGCAGTTGATGGCGCGGGCCTTTATTCCAGAATGGAATGACTGGGGCCAGTGTCAGGTTCAGCAGGCCAAAAAACGCCAGGTAAAGGGCATCAGGATGTTGTAGGTAAGGTAAAGCTTCAGATTGCAGGCTGGGAATAAAGGACAGCAGCAAAGCCGCTGCACCCGTTATCAGGTGGACGATTTTCAACATTTCAATGACTCACATTAAGATAGATCGCAAGGAAGAGCTGATTGCGCACGGTTCGCTTCAGAAAAAATGGAGGCGCTGGACACGTGAGTTCATCAGCCTATGCGCCCTCGCCGGAGGCGAAAATTGGGCAACACGCTGCCTATTTAACAGCAAAGCTTGGGTCTACTCAAATTAAGCGTATGGGTCTATCTGTGAGTGAGACTGTTCGATGAGGCCTAGGCAAAATCAGCTTATTACGAAAGCCTTGTCTTAGACGCATGTAGGCCTCTGGTCTGGGGGTTGGGGGGTGGTGTGATCTGATGGGGGTGCTGCCTGCTCCGTCCATGACCATATTCGCCGCACGTAGCGAGAGCGCTCCTACAGATTTGCGGGTTTGATCCGCTGGATAAGAATTTTTACATGTCGTTTTATGAGGCAAGTTCTTTGAAAAAAGAGTAATCAAATCCAATGATGCGCAATGGAGTGCTTTTGCGATGGGGCGATTGATGCGGCAAGAAAATGCCGGGTGCAGATCAATGCAGAGGGTCAGGATTGACCCTGCCATTCTGGACTTTGGCATCACGCTGGCCCGGCCATTATCACGTTCAGTACGGTTGAATGGCTTTGCCACCTGTTTGCGGCTTGAGGAAGTGTATTGGGAGGTGTTGTCCGATATATCACGTATCAACAAGTGTTCAATAAATACGCTGCTGTCCTATATCGACCTGGAGGTTCACTTGCGCCATGGCGGGGTGAAGAACTTCAGTGGGTTCATTCGGGTCGTTTGCGTCATGCATTTGTTGAAAATGGGTCGCGGCTTTCAGGAGGTAAAACAGTAGCAGGTGTTTGCGGGTTGAAGGCCGCAGCCGGCTGGAGGTGCATGCTCGACGGCTTGTAATCGCCCACTATTTATGATGCATTTAGGCGCTTCTGGCTGTTCATGCGGCTGCAATGGCTCGATTTACCAGATATAATCTCGCTCTTTGCTGTGCGGCCCTGCTTAAGGGTTGCCGCTAACGGATTGTCGAGACACGCCAATGCCCATGTACGATTACCAGTGCGCTTCCTGTGGTCATCAGCTGGAAGCCATTCAAAAGATCAGCGCTGCACCGCTGGTTGATTGTCCAGCCTGTCAGGCCCCCGAGCTGAAGAAAATGCTGTCCATGCCGGGTTTCCGCCTTAGCGGTACAGGCTGGTATGAAACAGACTTCAAGACAGGCTCGAAAAAGAATCTGGCAGGCGGCGATAAATCCGACTGAGGTCTAGCGAAAGCAGTCAGAACACAAGCGGGCTCTTGCAAGGTTACCAGCACCGACGGTGCGCAAGACCTCCACCGAATTTCGAATTACGAGAAGTGAAACCACTACCATGATGCGCAGCCATTATTGCGGCCAACTGAACGAAAGCCTGGACGGCCAGGAAATTACCCTTTGCGGATGGGTTCACCGTCGCCGTGACCACGGTGGGGTGATTTTCCTCGATATCCGTGATCGTGATGGTCTGGCCCAGGTGGTTTTCGACCCGGATCGCGCTGAGACCTTCGCCGCTGCCGACCGTGTGCGCAGCGAGTATGTTGTCAAGATCACCGGCAAGGTACGTCTGCGTCCTGCCGGTGCAGGCAATACCAACATGGCGTCGGGCATGATCGAAGTGCTGGGCTATGAGCTGGAAGTGCTGAACGAAGCAGAAACCCCGCCATTCCCGCTTAACGAATTCTCGGATGTCGGCGAAGAAACCCGTTTGCGCTACCGCTTTATCGACTTGCGTCGCCCGGAAATGCTCGAGAAGCTGCGCCTGCGTTCGCGCATGACTACCAGCATTCGTCGTTACCTGGACGAAAACGGCTTCCTGGACGTTGAAACACCGATCCTGACCCGTGCCACCCCGGAAGGCGCCCGTGACTATCTGGTGCCTAGCCGTACTCACGCCGGTTCGTTCTTTGCTTTGCCGCAATCGCCGCAACTGTTCAAGCAGTTGCTGATGGTGGCCGGTTTTGACCGTTACTACCAGATCGCCAAGTGCTTCCGCGACGAAGACCTGCGTGCCGACCGTCAGCCTGAGTTCACTCAGATCGACATCGAAACCAGCTTCCTCGATGAAAAAGACATCATGGGCCTTACCGAAGGCATGATCCGCAACCTGTTCAAGGAAGTGCTGGATCTGGAATTCGGCGAATTCCCGCACATGACCTTCGAAGAAGCCATGCGCCGCTACGGCTCCGACAAGCCTGACCTGCGTAACCCGCTGGAACTAGTTGACGTTGCCGATCAGCTCAAAGACGTGGATTTCAAGGTGTTCAGCGGCCCGGCCAACGACCCTAAATGCCGTATTGCGGCCCTGCGGGTTCCGGGTGCTGCAAGCATGCCGCGCAAGCAGATCGACGACTACACCAAGTTTGTCGGCATCTACGGTGCCAAAGGCCTGGCGTACATCAAGGTCAACGAGCGCGCCAAAGGCGTGGAAGGTCTGCAGTCGCCGATCGTTAAAAACATCCCTGAGGCCAACCTGAACGTGATTCTGGATCGCGTCGGTGCCGTCGATGGCGATATCGTGTTCTTCGGTGCCGACAAGGCCAAGATCGTCAGCGAGGCCCTGGGCGCGCTGCGTATCAAGGTGGGTAACGACCTGAACCTGCTGACCTGCGAGTGGGCCCCTATGTGGGTGGTCGACTTCCCGATGTTCGAAGAGAACGACGACGGCAGCTTCAGCGCCTTGCACCACCCGTTCACTGCACCGAAGTGCTCGCCTGAAGAGCTGGAAGCCAACCCGGCAACCGCGATCTCCCGTGCCTACGATATGGTCTTGAACGGTACCGAGCTGGGCGGCGGTTCGATCCGTATCCACCGCAAGGAAATGCAGCAAGCGGTATTCCGCCTGCTGGGTATCGAAGAAGCCGAGCAGGAAGAGAAATTCGGCTTCCTGCTGGACGCCCTGAAGTACGGCGCGCCGCCCCATGGTGGCCTGGCCTTCGGTCTGGATCGTCTGGTCATGCTGATGACCGGTGCACAATCGATTCGTGAAGTGATTGCCTTCCCGAAAACCCAGAGTGCTGCCTGTGTCATGACACAAGCACCTGGCGTGGTTGACGCCAAAGCGTTGCGCGAGCTGCATATTCGTTTGCGCGAACAAGCCAAGGCAGAGTAAGTCTGACCTTCAAAGGCGCATCTTCGGGTGCGCCTTTGCATTTGGGGTCGAGAATTTTTATTGTCAGGCCTTGGCCTGGCAAGGTTTTTAAAGGGATTCGGAGTGCGTTATGGCAGGTCATTCTAAGTGGGCGAACATCAAGCACCGCAAAGAGCGTCAGGATGCCAAAAAAGGCAAGATTTTCACCAAGTGGATCCGTGAACTGACCGTTGCTGCCCGTCAAGGTGGCGGCGATCCGAGTTCCAATCCGCGCCTGCGTCTGGCGCTGGACAAGGCCCTTGGGGCGAACATGAGTCGCGATATCATTGATCGCGCCGTGGCCCGTGGTGCCGGTGCGGCTGATACCGATGACATGGTCGAATTGAGCTACGAAGGCTATGGCCCGGGTGGCGTAGCCGTAATGGTCGAGTGCATGACCGACAACCGTAACCGTACTGCCGCGGCTGTACGCCATGCGTTCAGCAAGTGTGGCGGCAACCTGGGTACTGACGGTTCTGTTGCCTATCTGTTCGAGCGCAAGGGCCAGATCTCCTATGCAGCCGGCGTTGATGAGGATGCCTTGATGGAAGCCGCGATGGAGGCCGATGCCGACGACGTGGTGACCAACGAAGATGGCTCCATCGATGTGTTCACGTCGTTCTCCAGCTTCTATGCCGTGCGTAACGCCCTGGAAGCGGCAGGGTTCAAGCCGACGGATGCTGAAATCGTCATGTTGCCGACCACCAGTGCCGAGCTTGATCTGGAGGGCGCAGAAAAGGTTCTCAAGTTGATCGACATGCTTGAAGACCTGGATGACGTCCAAAACGTCTACTCCAATGCTGAAATCCCTGACGCCGTCCTGGAACAGCTTGCCTGAGCGATTGCGTCAATCAAGAGGCCGGAGGTGCTCCGTCGCGACAATCGCGGCGCTGGGCACCTCCGGCTTCTGCCTTTAAGCTGTCCGGGTATGTGCCGGTGGGCATCACTTCATAAGCTGTAGGCGTTATGACTCTTATTCTTGGTATCGATCCGGGTTCGCGAATCACCGGTTATGGCGTCGTGCGAGACACTGGGCGTGGCTGTGTGTACGTGGCTTCGGGATGTATTCGTACGGGGAGCGGCGAACTGCATGAGCGGTTGCAGATCGTCTATCGTGGGGTGCGTGAGGTTATTCAGACGTACGGTCCTGTCACCATGGGCATCGAAAAGGTGTTTATGGCCCGCAATGCCGATTCGGCTCTCAAGCTGGGGCAGGCCAGGGGCGCGGCCATTGTTGCGGGAGCCGAAGAAAACCTGGAGATCGCCGAGTATTCGGCAACCCAGGTCAAGCAGGCGGTGGCGGGTACAGGTGGCGCCAATAAAGAACAGGTGATGATGATGGTCATGCACCTGCTCAAGCTGACCAGCAAGCCGCAAATCGATGCGTCGGATGCCCTTGCGATTGCCTTGTGCCATGCCCACACTCGCTCCAGCTTGCTGCCCCACGGGCTGGGTGCGGCCCGTAGCCGTGGCGGGCGTTTGCGGCTGTGAAACGCAATTTTTAACTGGATTGGGCTTCCTGGCAGGGCTTCATCTGTAATGATGCGGCTCTGTCTTTGTATTTGTCAGCCATTGATCTGGCCAGTGAAAGGATCTGAAACGTGATTGGACGCTTGCGCGGCACTCTGGCTGAAAAACAGCCGCCGCACCTGATTCTCGATGTAAACGGCTTGGGTTATGAGCTGGAAGTACCGATGACCACGCTTTATCGATTACCGTCTGTCGGCGAGCCACTGACCCTGCATACCCATCTTGTGGTTCGCGAAGACGCCCAGTTGCTCTATGGTTTCATAGGCAAGCGCGAGCGTGACTTTTTTCGTGAGCTGATCCGGCTCAACGGCGTCGGCCCCAAGCTGGCGCTGGCGTTGATGTCCAGCCTGGAAGTCGACGAGCTTGTGCGCTGTGTGCAGGCTCAGGACACATCGGCCTTGACCAAGGTTCCGGGGGTGGGCAAAAAGACCGCGGAACGACTGCTGGTAGAGTTGAAGGATCGTTTCAAGGCGTGGGAGCAAGTACCCAGCATGTTCGCCCTGGTCCCTAATCAGCCGGATGCTCCGGTGCCGGTCGCCAGCGCTGAAAGTGATGCGGTGAGTGCCTTGATCTCCCTGGGCTATAAGCCTCAGGAAGCGAGCAAGGCGGTTTCTGCGATCAAGGATAAAACGTTGAGCAGTGAAGACATGATTCGCCGAGCCCTCAAGGGGATGATTTAAGTGATTGAAGCTGATCGACTGATTACAGCCTCAAGCGGGCGGGACCGGGAAGAAGTTCAGGATCGGGCGATTCGGCCTCTGAGCCTGGCCGACTATATTGGCCAGCCCACCGTTCGCGAGCAGATGGAGCTGTTTATCCAGGCTGCGCGCGGGCGTGCCGAATCGCTGGATCACACATTGATCTTTGGGCCGCCCGGGCTGGGCAAGACGACGCTGGCCAACATCATCGCCCAGGAAATGGGCGTATCGATCAAGAGCACTTCCGGGCCTGTTCTGGAGCGCCCGGGTGATCTGGCTGCGCTGCTGACCAACCTTGAGCCCCATGATGTGCTCTTTATCGATGAAATCCATCGCCTTTCACCCATTGTCGAGGAAGTGCTTTACCCGGCCATGGAGGACTTCCAGCTCGATATCATGATTGGCGAAGGGCCGGCTGCGCGTTCCATCAAACTCGATCTGCCGCCTTTTACCCTGGTGGGGGCGACCACGCGCGCCGGGATGCTGACCAATCCGTTGCGTGATCGTTTCGGGATTGTTCAGCGACTGGAGTTCTATAGTACTGACGACCTGGCGACGATTGTCAGTCGCTCGGCGGGTATCTTCGGTTTGCCGCTCGACCCTGAAGGTGCGTATGAAATTGCCCGGCGGGCTCGCGGGACACCGCGTATCGCCAACCGTTTGCTGCGTCGTGTGCGGGATTTTGCCGAGGTGCGTGCCAAGGGGCATATCACCAAGCCGGTCGCTGACCTGGCGTTGAACCTGCTGGACGTAGATGAGCATGGTTTTGATCATCAGGACCGGCGATTGCTGCTGACCATGATCGAGAAGTTCGATGGCGGGCCTGTGGGAGTCGATAGCCTTGCCGCAGCAATCAGCGAAGAGCGTCATACGATTGAAGACGTGCTGGAGCCGTATCTGATTCAGCAGGGGTACATCATGCGTACGCCGCGTGGTCGCGTTGTGACCCGGCATGCGTATTTGCACTTTGGTTTAAACATTCCGTCACGATTAGGCGATATGCCTGTGGTAGACGAATTTCTGAATGCTTTGGATGATTAATAAGCCGTTAGCGGTCGATTTTTTTAAGGTTTTTGCTGTCTCAAGGACTGGCGCTGAAAATCTTCGGTCATAAAGGCCAAGAAGCGTAAAAAACAGTGGTTTGGCGGATTGGCAACCTGAGGAGTAAGCACTAGAGTATGCGCGCGCAAAACAGGCTTGAGCCGTTCGCACATCGCTGTCGCGTTTATTACGAGGACACCGATGCGGGTGGCGTCGTGTATTACGTAAATTATCTAAAGTTTATGGAGCGGGCTCGAACCGAAAGGCTGCGGGAATTGGGGTTTGCCCAGTCCGCGCTGGCAGGCGAGAACCTGTTATTTGTCGTGCATTCCAGCGAGGCGCGCTACCACGCACCGGCGCGACTGGACGACGAACTGTTGGTAAGTGCGCAAGTGATGGAACTCAACCGTGCCAGCCTGCGTTTCAAGCAGCAGGTCTGGCGGGCTGCAGATGCAACGCTGCTCTGTGAAGGGCAGTTTTTGGTGGCCTGTGTGCGCGCCGATAGTTTTAAACCCCGAGCCATTCCCGAAGCTCTACGTACGGCCTTTGCCGACGTGAGCGGCGCGGGTAAACATTTAGAGCAGGAGATAAAGCGTGGAAGCTAACGTCGTCGACCATTCCTCCATGTGGAGCTTGGTCAGCAATGCCAGCATTGTTGTGCAGTTGGTAATGTTGACCCTGCTGGCCGCATCGGTTACCTCGTGGGTCATGATTTTTCAGCGCAGCACCATGTTGCGCGCCGGTCGACGTGCCCTTGAAAGCTTTGAAGAGCGTTTTTGGTCGGGTATCGACCTGTCGAAACTGTATCGTCAGGCAGGTAGCAATCCGGATCCGGACTCGGGCGTGGAACAAATCTTTCGTGCCGGTTTCAAAGAGTTCTCGCGTCTGCGTCAGCAGCCGGGCGTTGATCCTGAAGCGGTTATGGAAGGTGTGGCGCGTGCCATGCGCGTGGCCATCTCCCGTGAAGAAGAAAAGCTTGAACAAAGCTTGCCGTTCCTGGCCACCGTTGGTTCCGTAAGCCCGTATATCGGCCTGTTTGGTACCGTATGGGGCATCATGAACTCCTTCCGTGGCCTGGCCACTGCCCAGCAGGCGACACTGGCGACTGTAGCGCCAGGCATTGCCGAAGCACTGATCGCAACGGCCATCGGCTTGTTCGCGGCCATCCCGGCAGTTATTGCTTACAACCGTTTTGCTGCCCGTAGCGAAACGCTGATCGGCCGCTACTACACCTTCGCCGATGAATTCCAGGCGATCCTGCACCGCAAAGTGCACACCAGCGAAGAATAAGCAGGTAATTTCCAATGGCTTTAATCGCTCGAGCGCGTAAAAAGCGCAAGCCGGTCGCCGAGATGAACGTAGTGCCTTACATCGACGTGATGCTGGTGCTGCTGGTCATTTTCATGGTGACCGCACCGATGCTCAACCAGGGTGTGAAGGTTGATTTGCCCAAGGTCTCCAGCGAGGCTTTGCCGCAAGACAACAATACCCAGGTTGTGACCATTTCGATCAAGGCTGACAAGACCTATTTCTGGAACCTTGGCAGCGAAGTCGACACCGACAAGCAGATGGACAAGGCAATGACCTTGCCCCAGATGACTGACGCCGTGACCAAGATCATCCGCGCAGGCAATGAAGGCGGCAAGCACACCCAGGTGTTTATTCGCGGTGACAAGACCGTGGATTACGGGGCGGTAATGGGGGCTATGGGTGGTCTGCAGAAGGCCGGGGTCGGTAACGTTGGCTTGATAACCGAGGCTCCCTGATGCGCGAACAGCGGGAGCCGTCCGCCTCTGAAAACTATTTTTGGCCTGCAGTCTGGGCGGTAGGGTTGCACGTCCTGATTTTTGGCCTGCTGTTTGTCAGCTTTGCCATGACTCCGGAACTGCCGCCTTCCAAACCGATTGTTCAGGCGACCTTGTACCAGCTCAAGTCCAAAAGTCAGGCGACCACCCAGACCAATCAAAAGATTGCGGGTGAGGCGAAGAAATCCGCCGCGCGCCAGACCGAAGTCGAGCAGATGGAACAAAAGAAGGTTGAGCAGGAAGCTGTAAAAGCTGCGGAACAAAAGAAAGAAGAGGCTGCCGAAAAAGCTGCAGAAGCCAAGAAGGCTGACGAAGCCAAAGCGAGCGAGGCCAAAAAGGCAGACGAGGCGAAGAAGGCTGATGAAGCCAAGAAAGCCGATGATGCCAAAAAGGCCACTGAAGCCAAAAAAGCCGAAGAGAAAAAACTGGCTGACATAGCCAAGAAAAAATCCGAGGAAGAGGCCAAGAAGGCTGCGGAAGAAGAGGCCAAGAAAAAGGCCGCGGAAGACGCCAAGAAAAAAGCGGCTGAAGATGCGAAGAAAAAAGCAGCTGAAGACGCCAAGAAAAAGGCCGTAGCAGACGAGGCGAAAAAGAAATCCGCCGAAGATGCGAAGAAAAAGGCCGCTGCCGATGCCGCCAAGAAAAAGGCCGTGGAAGCAGCTCGTAAATCGACCGAAGAGAAAAAGGCGCAAGCCTTGGCTGATTTGCTTTCCGATACGCCGCAACGCCAGCAGGCGCTGGCAGATGAGCAAGGTGATGAGGTCGCCGGCAGTTTCGATGACTTGATTCGTGCTCGTGCAGCAGAAGGGTGGGCCCGTCCGCCATCGGCGCGCAAAAACATGACAGTGGTGCTGCAGATCGGCATGTTGCCAGATGGTACGGTAACCTCTGTGACGGTTGCCAAATCCAGCGGTGACGGACCGTTCGACAGCTCCGCAGTGGCAGCGGTCAAGAATATTGGCCGTTTAACGGAAATGCAGGGTATGAAACCCAGCGATTTTAATCCTTATCGATCGTTCAAGATGACATTCACACCTGAGGATCTAGCCTTGTGATTAAACTTTTTCGAGGACTGCTGGTCGTCGTCTGCTGCCTGGCAGGGATGGCTGTAGCAGATGAAAAGAACATCCTGGTCACCAGTGGCAGCGATCGGGCAACGCCAATTGCCGTAGTCCCTTTTGGTTGGCAGGGCGGTACAGTGCTGCCGGACGACATGGCTGAAATTATCGGCAATGACCTGCGCAACTCGGGTTACTACGCGCCGATTCCAAAGCAGAACATGATCGGCTTGCCTACCCAGGCCAGCGAAGTCATTTTCCGCGACTGGAAAGCCCTGGGTGCCCAGTACGTAATGGTTGGCAATATCGTGCCGGCAGGCGGTCGCCTGCAGGTGCAATACGCCTTGTTCAACGTTGCAACCGAGCAGCCAGTACTGACTGGCAGTGTGTCGGGCACGGCTGAACAGCTGCGGGACATGGCGCATTACATCTCCGATCAGTCGTTTGAAAAACTGACCGGTATCAAAGGTGCATTCTCCACCCGTCTTCTTTACGTGACGGCCGAGCGTGCCAGTGCCACCAACACCCGTTACACCCTGCAACGTTCGGACTACGACGGTGCCCGTGCCGTGACCCTGCTGCAATCCCGTGAGCCGATCCTGTCGCCGCGTTTTGCGCCCGATGGCAAACGCATCGCTTATGTGTCGTTCGAGCAGAAACGTCCTCGCATCTTCGTGCAGAACATTGATACCGGCCGCCGTGAGCAAATCACCAATTTCGAAGGTCTGAACGGTGCGCCAGCATGGTCGCCGGACGGCTCGAAACTGGCGTTCGTATTGTCCAAGGACGGTAATGCCGAGATCTATGTGATGGATCTGGCCTCCCGTGGGTTGACTCGTGTCACCAACAACCCTGCAATTGATACAGAACCTTTCTGGGGTAAAGATGGTTCTACCATCTATTTCACCTCCGACCGTGGCGGCAAACCACAGATCTACAAGACCAACGTTGGCAGCGGTAACGCAGAGCGCGTGACCTTTATCGGCAACTACAACGCCAGTCCTAAGCTTTCGGCTGACGAAAAGACCCTGGTAATGATCCATCGTCAGGACGGCTTCACCAATTTCCGTGTTGCGGCGCAAGATTTGCAGCGTGGAAGCGTGAAAATCCTCACAGATACCAACCTTGATGAGTCTGCTACTGTTGCGCCCAACGGCACCATGGTAATCTACGCCACCCGCCAGCAGGGCCGGGGAGTCTTGATGCTCGTGTCCATTAATGGACGCGTAAGGCTCCCTCTTCCTACCGCTCAAGGCGAAGTCAGAGAACCTTCCTGGTCCCCTTACCTGAACTGACGTGGTGATAGCTTTACGTTGCACATAACACTTGGGGTTCATTAGGAGTTTTACGATGGAAATGCTGAAGTTTGGTAAATTTGCTGCGCTGGCACTGGCCATGGCTGTAGCTGTAGGTTGCTCGTCCAAAGGCGGCGACAATGCCGGTGAAGGCGCTGCTGTTGATCCAAACGCTGGTTACGGCGCAAACACTGGCGCTGTTGATGGTTCCCTGAGCGAAGAAGCTGCTCTGCGCGCTATCACTGTTTTCTACTTCGAATACGATTCTTCGGACCTGAAACCAGAAGCAATGCGCGCTCTGGACGTTCACGCCAAAGACCTGAAAGCTAACGGCGCTCGCGTTGTTCTGGAAGGTAACACTGACGCCCGTGGTACTCGTGAGTACAACATGGCACTGGGCGAGCGTCGTGCGAAAGCCGTTCAACGCTACCTGGTACTGCAAGGCGTTTCTCCAGCACAGCTGGAGCTGGTGTCCTACGGTAAAGAGCGTCCAATCGCTACTGGCAACGACGAACAGTCGTGGGCTCAAAACCGTCGCGTCGAACTGCGTAAGTAATTCGTCATGCGAACGTGCCGCCGTGCTGTAACTATTCTGACTCTCAGCCTCCTGCCGCTATCGGCATGGGCTGCGGTTCCTGTGGTCGATGACAACTCTGGCTATAACAATAGCGGGGGGAGTTATCCGTCACCGGGTTATGGTGCGAGCGGCGCCTATGCCGGGGGAGGGGTTTCGACCCCTGTCTCGGCACAGGGCGAGCTGTTCAACCAGCTGCAACAAATGCAGGAACAGATTGCACGCCAACAGGGTGTGATTGAAGTTCTGCAGAACGACATTTCGCGCATGAAACAAGAAAGCCTGGAGCGATACCAGGAACTTGATCGGCGTATTGGTGCTGGCATTGCTCCTGCTGCCGCCCCTGATAATTCTTCTGCTGGTGGCGCTAATGCCGCCGGTAATACAGCAGCGCCTGCTTCCCAGGCCGCTGCCAGTGCCGAGCCTGGCGATCCGGCGAAAGAGAAGCTCTATTACGATGCTGCTTTCGACCTGATCAAAGCCAAGGACTTCGACAAGGCCAGCCAGGCATTTACTGCCTTTTTGCGCAAATACCCCAACAGTCAGTACGCGGGTAACGCCCAGTACTGGTTGGGAGAAGTAAACCTGGCCAAAGGTGATTTGCAAGCGGCAGGCCAGGCCTTTGCCAAGGTCAGCCAGTTGTACCCCAAGCATGCCAAAGTGCCGGACTCGCTCTACAAGCTTGCTGATGTAGAGCGCCGCCTGGGCCATACCGACAAGGTAAAAGGCATTCTGCAGCAGGTTGTAGCCCAGTATCCAGGCACTTCCGCTGCACAGTTGGCGCAACGCGACTTGCAGCGTATGTAAGCAATAACCGGCTTTAATCGAGAAACCCGCGCCTGTCGCGGGTTTTTTCGTTAGAATCCACGCCCTTTTATGAAATACGCTCTTCTGGATCCTGCGCGAGCAGATTTTTTGGAGTGCCTGACGGAGGCGGACAGCCTGTTTAGCTGTTACGCCCGTGGCGAATATGCAAGACACATTGAGAATTACCGAAGTTTTTTACTCGTTGCAGGGTGAAACGCGGACGGCTGGCCTGCCCACCGTTTTTGTGCGCCTGACTGGCTGCCCTTTGCGCTGCGGTTACTGTGACAGCGCTTATGCCTTCAGTGGCGGGACTGTGCGCCCTCTGGACGACATCCTTGAGCAGGTTGCCGGCTTTCGCCCGCGTTATGTGTGCGTGACAGGCGGCGAGCCGCTGGCCCAGCCCAATGCCATTCCTCTACTTAAGCAGCTCTGCGATGCGGGCTATGAAGTCTCGATCGAGACCAGTGGTGCGCTGGATATCTCGGCGGTAGATCCGCGCGTCAGTCGCGTGCTGGATTTGAAAACGCCGGGCTCCAAGGAGTCCCACCGCAACCTCTACGAAAACATCGCCCTGTTGACGCCCAACGACCAGGTCAAGTTTGTGATCTGCTCGCGGGAAGACTATGACTGGGCAGTGTCCAAGTTGATTGAATACGGGCTGGAGCGACGTGCAGGCGAAGTACTGTTTTCGCCGAGCCACCATGACCTGTCAGCCCGTGACCTGGCCGACTGGATCGTGGCGGATAACCTGCCAGTACGTTTGCAAATGCAGCTGCACAAATATCTGTGGAATGACGAGCCGGGGCGCTGAAATGACTGAACAAACTGTTGTCACTGAAAAACGGGCCGTGATCCTGCTGTCTGGCGGCCTTGACTCGGCAACCGTCGTGGCCATGGCTCGTGCCGAGGGCTACAGCTGCTACACCATGAGCTTTGACTACGGTCAGCGCCATCGTGCTGAACTGGACGCTGCTGCACGTGTTGCACGGGATCTGGGGGCTGTTGAGCATAAAGTTATCGGCCTGAACCTGGACGGCATGGGTGGCTCGGCATTGACCGACAGCTCCATAGACGTGCCCGAGGCCCCGAGTGAAGGCATTCCGGTTACTTATGTTCCGGCACGCAATACCGTGTTCCTGTCCTTGGCGCTGGGTTGGGCAGAAGTGCTGCAGGCGCGAGATATTTTTATCGGTGTCAATGCGGTGGACTACTCGGGTTACCCGGACTGCCGTCCAGAGTTTATCGAGGCCTTTGAGGTCATGGCCAACCTGGCGACCAAGGCCGGAGTCGAGGGGCAGGGCTTCAGTATCAAGGCGCCTCTGCAAAACCTGAGCAAGGCACAAATCGTACAGGCTGGTATAAAGCTGGGCGTGGACTATTCGCTGACAGTTTCCTGCTACCAGGCTGACAATCAAGGGCGTGCCTGTGGCAAATGCGACAGTTGCCGTTTGCGTGCAGAAGGCTTTGCAGCTGCCGGAATTAGCGACCCAACCCGTTATTTTTGAATTATTTCCGATTTATTTCTGAGCGGGTATTGAATTCTCGTTAGAAATCAGTATTATACGCCCCACAACGAAGCGGGTCGTTAGCTCAGTTGGTAGAGCAGTTGGCTTTTAACCAATTGGTCGTAGGTTCGAATCCCACACGACCCACCATATCGCTACACCAAAACAGCCGGTCTAGTCCTCAGGATTAACCGGCTTTTTTGTGTCCGGGATTTGGTGGGGCGAGGGCTGGAAGGTGGTTTGAGCTTTCACCAACGTACAGACATGCAGCCGTCTGAATCGAACACTAATTTCGACTTCAGGTGATGTCAATATGGAGCGGTCGAGTTCTTGGCTGTTTTTAGCGATTTAAGCAATGTCTGTCGGAAGGTGGATTTTGCTGTTGCAGGAACATTCTTTTTGCTCTGAAAAGCGTTTCAGATGATTGCTACCTTGAGCTTACATAAAGGACGCTGTCAGCAAAGTGGAACTGCACCTGAAGACTACGAATAAATCTACCCACAGACATTACTGGTTCGCTATAGATTTGAGTCAATAGTTGAGCGTGCCGACCCATGTTTACCAAAGAGCTAGGGAATAGCTTACCGTCATCCGGTTTTGGTCGACATCGCCTCCTATGTCGCTGCGCAAACTGGAGTTGCGCCACGTAACACCAACGCCTTTGAACCCGCCACTTTGCACGACATAACCGACAATAAAGTCACGCTCCCATTCTTCGGCACCGCGTATCTGCTTGATTTGATCACCCTTGAGGTACGCGAGGTTGGCGGTAAGGCCTGGCATGCCGAGTGATGCGAAGTCATAGCCGTATTGGCCCAGGACCGTGCGTTCACCCGCATAATTGAAGCTTGCCGTCATGCGGTCGGTAATCAAGTACAACGAAGTTCCGCCCGCGTCCTTATCAACCAAACTGCCTTGGTTGAGTTGAACAAAGTTGCTGTTGTCCGAGACCTCCTGATAGCCGAGGCTAAAAGCATGGCCGCCAACGCCATAGGTAAACATCGAACTCCAGGTATTGTTGTCAATCTTCCCGTCGCCGTTCTTTGTGAAGCCCGAAGTTCTGTAACCGGGAGCACCCATGGCGTTCGCCCCATTGCCACGTGTCCTGAACCAGCGCAAATCGGTTTTGAGTGACTGCCCACTGTCAAATTTCAGGCTGTGCATGGCGCCGAGGAAGTTTTGGTTGTAATAGTCTTCCAGATTGGCGAAATAGTACTGTAGCAACACGTTGTCGAATGGGGTGTAGTTCCCTCCGACAAAGCGGAATTTATTGCTCTGGCGTGTACCGCCTGCGACTGCGAGGCCGGTGGTATCACTGGACATTCGGCCGGTGGCATGCTCGATCTGCCCGGCCGTAAGGCTAAGGTTGTCAATATCCTTTGATGTAACCATGGCGCCTTCAAAGAGCTGCGGCATAAGCCGGCCATCGTTGGCGGAGATCACTGGCAAAGACGGTAGAAGCGTTCCGACACGAGCTTCGGTTTTGGCAAACTGCAGTTTTCCGGTTAAGCCCCCACGGCTGAAGTCGTCGACCGCTTGGCCATTTCGTTTACGGGGAAACAGAGCGCCAGGGCCGGAAGAATCAAGCTTGACTGCATAGGTGCCAATGACATCCAGCCCCAGACCAATGGTTCCTGTTGTGAAGCCAGACTTTACGTTGAGTACGAATGCCTGCCCCCATTCATCGCCGGTAGCCTTATGTGTATCACGAGTGTCGCTGTTGTAATAAAAGTTTCTCAAGTCGAGAGTTGCCTTGCTGTCCTCAATGAAACCGGCGCCATTCGCAGTTTCCAACAATGAGCCAAGCACAGCCGTACCCAAGGCAAAACCCTGTAGTTGCTTTTTCATTAACTGATTTCCTGAATGCACTGAATTTTGTAGCAGCTCACAATGGCTGCGTTATTGTTGGCATCCGTTGCATGGGGGGAGCCCCGAAGTTCGCAACTACTACGTAAGTGTGTTTTTCTTAATACTGCCGTCCTGGATAATCATCGCCAGGTTTTCACCCTGACCGATCAGGCAATCGATATCCGTGAGCGGATTGCCGTTGACTACCAGCAAGTCGGCCAGCGCTCCTGGGGCGATACAGCCCAGTTCCCCTTCACGTTGTAATATCTGTGCAGCCACGGTTGTGGCGCTTCGCAAGGCGGCAAGATTGCCCAGGATTTCGGCGCGTATTTTCAGTTCATGCGTTTGGTACTCATGCATCTCACCCAGCAAGTCGGAACCATAACCCATCGGTACGTCCGCTTCGGCGAAAAGCCGCAAAGCATTGCGCCCGGCCAGGCGCACTTCTTCGATCTTGGCGACAGACTCTTGCGCCAATCCGAAGCGTGCACCGTGCTCCGCCAGCATTTCGTAAGTGACTTGAGTCGGTACTGCGAAGGCGTTTCGCTCTGCCATCAGGCGGGCGGTGTCAGCGTCAACCAGATTGCCGTGTTCTATGGTCCGTACGCCGCATTCAATGGCACGTCGAATCGCACGGGGAGTGTAGGCATGAGCCATTACATAAGTGTTGGCGGCTTCGGCTTCATCTACGATTGCGCGGATTTCTGCCTCACTGTATTGCGTATTGGCGATGGGGTCTGTGGGAGACGCCACGCCGCCAGACGCCATGATCTTGATCTGGCTGGCCCCTTGCTGAAGCTCTTCGCGTACAGCCAGGCGGACGTTGTCGACACCGTCCACAATTCGTGCGATGGCTCCGGCCCGGAAGCAGCACGAGCAGGGTTCGTTAAGCAGTAACGAGCCCCGAGCGCGCATGTCGCCGTGACCACCCGTCTGCGATAGCGCCTTGCCTGAGGCGAAAATCCGCGGTCCGGGAACCAGTCCAAGCTCGATTGAGCGGGCAAGTGCCCAATCGGCGCCTCCTGCATCACGTACAGTGGTGAAGCCTCGGCCAAGCATTGCCTCGAGAATCGGCAGGGCTCGGTACATGATGATGGCATTCGGTTGTAGTGCATTGAGGCCCAGATTAGCGTTGGACGCAAGCACATGTACGTGACAATCGATCATGCCAGGCATAAGGGTCTTGCCGTTCAGATCATAGGCTTGTACGCCAGCCTCGGGCACCCTGCTTTGGGGGCGTACAGCGATAATTCGATCGCCCTCGATCAGCACTTCCTGGCCGGCAATCAATCGGCCTTGCTGCAAGTCGAGTAGTTGGCCGTTGCGCAGAATCAAGCGGTTAGAGGTCTGAGTATTCACTAGTAAGCTCCCGTCAGGGTAGGGCGCAATGCAGGCTCATGGTCGCGGTATAGCATCGCGCCGATACTGCTGATGAGCGCCGCAAACATGATGTAGAAGGCCGGTGAGACATTTGAGCCCGTTTGGGCGATCAGCCAGGTGATGGTGAAGGTCGCAAAGCCGCCAAAGATGGTCACTGCGACGTTGTAGGCCACCGAAAGTCCTGTTGAAAGCACGTGGGTTGGAAGCAATTCTCCGAAGGCTGCGAGTATCGAACCGATGTAACCGGCGATTAGCACGCCGAGTACTAACTCGAACACCAGTAATGAAATCAGCCCAGGCATCTGGTTGATGTAGACAAACATCGGATACACCGTGACGAAGATGGCCAAGGCCGACCACAGCAGCCACGGACGACGGCCATATCGGTCTGCCAGCGCGCCGACGATCGGAGTGACGATAATCAACACGGCGCCACCCATCATTCCGGCACAAAACCCCATCCAGGAAGGCAGTTGCAGCACTCGTGTGGAGTACGACGGGATGTAAAACAGAATGGCGTAGGTACAGACAGTCCAAAGCACCACGAGCGAAAAGCTGATTAAGGTCTGGCGCGGGTACGTGCGCAATACCTCACGAAGAGGAGAGTCGACAGGCTTGGATTCGGTGTAGGCGGGAGTTTCGTCAATCCGGCTGCGGATGTAGAACCCGATTGGACCGATCAGGGTGCCAATGATAAACGGTACGCGCCAACCCCAACTTTCCAATTGTGCCTGCGTCAGGTAGCTCGACAGTGCTGCGCCCAGTGCAGAGCCGAGCAGCACCGCGACACCGATGCTCGCCTGAATCCAGCTGGAGTAGTATGCCTTGCGGCCGGCGGGTGCATGCTCGATCAAGAAGGCAGTGGCACTCCCCATCTCGCCACCGGCAGAAAAGCCCTGTAGTAATCGCGCCAACACGATCAGTATGGGGGCCATGAGGCCAATCTGAGCATAGCTGGGGGTTATCGCGATGATCAGTGTGCCTAGAGCCATCAGCAGGATGGTCAGAGACAAGGCGGCTTTGCGCCCGTGCTTGTCCCCATAAACACCAATGACAATGCCGCCAACAGGGCGCATGAAAAATCCCACGCCGAATGTGGCCAGGGCAATTAGGTAAGAAGTGAGTTCGTTATCGGTGGGGAAGAATACCTTAGCGATAATGACCGAAAAAAAACTATAAACGGTGAAGTCAAACCACTCCAGACCGTTGCCGATTACAGTGGCAACAATGGCGCGACGAGCCTGTTTGTTGTGTGTTGCCGTTGTGTTTATTTTTATAGTGTTCACGAATGGCTCCTGCATGCATCACGCGCAGGGATTGACCCTGCAGTATTGGAGGAGAGTCGATTTAGGTGCGAATCAATCGAGTCTCGTGCCCTTTGATTGAGAATAAAGGGAGCCTCAAAAGACGGAAAACGCTTATTACGCAGGTTTGCATGCGTCAGGCGCATGCAAATGTTAAGGGCTAAATTGCAATTGTACTCATCATCCACTTCTCGAACGCGCGCGCAGCGCGGCTGGGAACCTGTCCCTGGGGATTGAGCAGGTAATAACCGCCACCGGCTGCACCCGCATGCACGTTGCACGCAGGAACCAGCGCGCCGGAGCGCAGATGACGGTCGATCATCGGGCGCCAGCCTAATACGATCCCATGTCCGGCAATGGCCAGATCTACCAATACCGGATAGTGGTTGACGCTCATGCGCTGCCGGATCAGCGACGCATCAACACCGTAGTAACTAAACCAGTCAACCCAGGAAAGCCATTTGCGCTGCCCGTCTTCCAGCATCAACAAGCGGTGCTCAGTCAACTGCTCCGGTTCCAGTACTTCGCCCTTGAGAAAATCCGGCGAGCAATAGGCCCCCACGGATTCGACGAACAGTAACCGGCTGTCGAACCCTGGCGGTGATGGCTTGCGCAGGAAATACAGAGCCAAGTCGAATTCGGCACGAACCAGTGATTCCAGACTGTCTACAACACGTAATCGGATCTCCACTGAGGGGAATTCATCAGAGTAACGACCTAGTAAAGGCCCGAGCCACAAAGCAGCCACACCACTTGAGCTGGCCAAGGTCAACTCCTGCTCTCCGGTGTGGGTAATGACCTGTGCTGTTGCTTCTGCGCAATGCGTCAGTACTCGGAGCACCTCCTCAGCATAAATCTGACCTGCCACGGTCAAATGAATACGCTTGTGCTCTCGGCGAAACAGCGCACGACCAAGAAACTCCTCCAGTTGCGCAACTTGCCGACTGATCGCGCTTTGTGTCAGATGAAGCTCGGCCGCGGCGCGAGTGAAGCTGCCGTGTCGTACGGTGGCTTCGAATGCGATTAGGTTTTGCAGCGGGGGAAGAGGTTCTATACGCATGCTTCGTCCGAAATGTATCGCAGGATGGAGGCTTCGATGGGGCTACAAAGGTCGAAGCGTAAGCCAATGCTACAAGCTTGCGTACGCACTGGCGCTGTAACTTTTACTAGCTCTCAATCTCGTGCTTCGTTGAATTGAACAACCGACCTTGGCCGGTTAGGGAGCGTTTCTCCGATTAGCCATCTTTGTCCCCCCACACGTGGAGGACCTGTCATGAACATCAACGCTACCTGCAGCCGTCAGCCCTGGCACAAAGGAAAACTGGTCGGGGAGAAAACCCCACTCCGACTGAGAGATGTCTGGGCCATCCGAGTAAGGTTTCAAATTGCGTAAAGAACCCGTGATCTGGCTCTCTTCGATCTGGCCATCGACAGCAAGCTTCGAGCCTGCGACTTAACCAAGCTCTGCGTGTGCGATGTCGCTCATGGCGAGCACGCATTAGCACGAGCCATGGTGATGCAGCAGAAAACGCGGCAGCCGGTGCAGTTTGATATCACTGAGCAAACACGGTCTGCTCTCACGGCCTGGATACATTGGGCCCAGCTACGCAGCGAGGACTGCCTTTTTCCTAGCCGGCTGCATACTTCAGACCATCTATCTACTCGTCAATACGCTCGTATCGTCAATGGCAGGGTGAAAGCTGTGGGCCTTGATCCAACCATGTATGGCACGCACACAATGAGAAGTACGAAGGCATCACTGATCTATCGCAGGACGAAGAATCTGCGGGCGGTTCAGTTGCTTCTCGGCCATACGTAGCCTCTCGAAGGCTTCTAAGAAGCTAGGGGTGATTAATGATGACGGGCGCCGCACATGGCTGGGGCCTGGCAAGGACGGAGCGCCGAGTAATTTGAGGTCGAAAAAATGGGGTTAGCCTGACCGGTGTGAACGCTCCCGTCCTTGCGCAAAGCATTGCAGTCACGAACCATAAGCTCTGCTTCGTCTGGCGCTGACGATTTGGGCTAGTTGGCCGGAGCTCATGAAACGAAAAGGTAGTGACTATGAATAAAGTAATCTGGGCGAAGCGTAATCGCGGATGGTTGATTTCCGTCGTTTGTCTCGCCATGGTAATCGCTTTTGTTGTTCTATCCCGTCTTGACACTTATGGCCTGGATAGCAGAGTAAGTGAGCCTTTTGCATTCGAAGCAAATGGACTGCTCCTGGCGGGTACGCTCTGGCTTCCTGACCAAACTACAACCGCGGCAGTCGTTCTAGTCCATGGGGATGGCCCACAAGATCGCACATCACAGCAGGGTTTCGATCCACTCATCAACGCTCTTCTTGATGCAGGCATTGCAGTTGTATCGTGGGACAAACCAGGCATTGGGGATTCGCAAGGGAATTGGCTCAATCAATCGATGACTGACCGCTCTGTTAACGTGCGCAGCGCGATTTCTACCCTGCGCAACAAGTTTCAAGGGATTCCTGTGGGTGTTCTTGGGTTTTCGCAAGCCGGTTGGGTACTACCCCGCCTTAAGCCGAATAGTGCGGACTTTATTGTACTTGTCGGAGGTGCCGTATCTTGGCAACGGCAAGGAGACTATTACACCAGGCAGCGGTTGCAGCGCACAGGGATGTCTCAGCCTGACATTGAGCGAGTGATGGCGGAGATTGCCGCAGATGACGAACGTTTGTTTGCCTCTTCGCAAGTGCCGTCAGCAGCCCTTCTGGGCGATATGAGCCCCGAGCGGTGGGCTTTTGTGCGACGAAATCTTCACGAAGATGCAACCCATGATTTGAAAGAACTCGAGATTCCATTGCTTGCGTTGTGGGGGGCGGAAGATTTGAATGTAAACTCTGAGGTCAATGCAGATATTTACCGAAAGACTGTAGGAGGCAATCATCCCGCAAACCGGATTGAAGTCATACCGAATGCAAGTCATGGACTCTTGAGGGCGGATCCCTACAACACACAACTAACCAGCGAATGGCCCTGGCTAACCACGCTGAGATTCCTGATGGAAGGTCGTCATGCCTACGCCCCCGGTGCCCTTGAAACGATAACCGAGTGGGTTCATGCAAGAGTGGGCGTAACTGAGGCACGCTCACAAGCAGATACGCGACACATTTAGTGGGTGACCTGAAATGAATCGCCACTGGTTTGGCCGAAAGCTGTCCTTCGTTACAGGCAGCTATCGGCTAAAAGTGCTCATAGGTTGCTTATAAAAAAGCAAGGCAACTCAATTGATAAGGTTGATTTTTCTATTGAATAAATTTACAGCTCTATCGAGTGCTGATTAAAATAAAATAAAATAAAATAAAATAAAATAAAATTTAAAAACCATGCGTTAGGTGAGCTCGTGAAAAATATTTTGATTGCATCTGTCTTGTTCGGCTCCGCGCTTTCTTTAAAGGTTTTGGCGAGCGGGTTAGATGTCGAGCACAAGCTAATTGAGCAGCGCTGGTATACTTTCGAAGATGTGATAGAAAAGAGAAGCAGATATAACAGAGTTGATATTTCGCGAGGGTACATCGAATACTATTTCGAGGGTGATAAATATATCCCCGCGTACCCCGAAGAGAAATTGTCGCCACGCCAAAAATTCTATTCCAATCATGGCAGCGTTGGAATATACGCGACTACTGATTATGAGGCCGAGCTAGACAGGGCGTGCATAGATGTTGTCTCTGGTTCTTTAGGGTCATTTATAGGTGACTATAAAAACTCCAAAAGATCTGATAGGCAACAATATAAACGCGTAGTGGTTGGTCTAAGGTCTTTAACGTACAAAGGCCCTGAGTATAACTTCAAGAGCCCTTCATCTTGGTCGCCTATAGCGTTACCTAAGGATAACAGAAGTCTTCTTTGTGAAATTTATGAAGTCAGCAGCCAAGAGGGTGATGTAAAGTACATTGTTTATGCTGCTTCAGTGACAACCGCTATGTATGACGAAATTCATACGGCCCCACTGCCAGGTAATAAGGTCGAGTAATTAAAACTCTTTGCACTCATGCTGCGGCATTAGCAAGATTAACCTTGAATCGGGCCATTTTTGGACTCCGTCGGGATTGCTCAGCGCATAGATCTCGTGCTAATGGTCTTCGGTGCCGCCTTATTGTCGGCAACGGGGTCACAGGCATGTGGGTGGGTTGCATGTGCTGACGCTTCTTAGTCTGGCGGTTTTCGCGATGGCGGCGCAGGTGTTGGGAATGGCAAGCAGCTCGCCCAACATTGTGCTCCTCAGCGTTGCGACCTGGGGGCTGACGTTTGGTGGCGCTCCCTCGTTACTACAGACGGCCATTGCCGATACCGCCGGTGACGGGGCCGATGTAGCGCAGTCGATGCTGGTCGCCATCTTCAATCTGGCAGTGGCCGGAGGTGGCATTGCTGGTGGCTTGTTGCTGGAACAGGCGGGGCCGAGCTCTTTTTCCCCAACGCGGCTGATACTGGCGCTGCTCGGTCTGTCCGTGGTTTGGTTCGCCAGGGCCAATGGGCCGCCAGGTGCATGTTGAAGCTAATAAAAATAGCTTGAGAGTCTGCTTTCGGCACAAAGTGTGTAAAGACACCTCCGCGAACCCAGGCGATGATTGCTGAGGGTTTCACCGCAGTAATTCAATGCTGCGCTTATAGCAATATCTGTCCGGCCAGCACAGCTGCATATGGACGCTATGATTCGAGATGCTTTTCCAAAAATATACTATTGGGATCATATTCATACCCGCCGAATGGCCCTCGACGCTGATATCCGTTGCGCTCATAAAATGAAATTGCTTCCAGTTGTCGATAGCCGGTTTCAAGCATTAAATGAAAGCAGCCCTCCTTTCGAGCTTCGTTTTCTAGGGTTGTAAGAAGCCGACTGGCCAGCCCTTGTCCCCGGAATGTTGGTTTTGTAAACATCCGCTTCAGCTCGCCGTGCGTCGGGTGCACCACCAAGGCTCCACATGCCACGGCCTCTCCGTTACTGGAACGCCCAACAGCGAACAGCACATTTTTCGAAGAAAGAGCTTCGATGTTTATGCCGTGATGACTTTCTGCGGGGTAAAGCGGGGCTTGGTAAGCATCAAGCTCCTCAATGAGGGCAATCACTTCCGGTTGATCAGGGGATTCAAGCGAAATAAAGGGGGAAGTCTTCAAAAGATCTACGCTCAAATGACTGGTTCGGATTTATATATCAGTCTGAATATAAGGTGTAAAAATATACGTCAACACTCAATTTAACGTGTGCGTCTATCCACGTCATCTACCCAACTCCCAAAGCTGTGACATGGTGTGCACTTTGATTTAAGTGGGCAGCAGTTTTAGCCTTTTAAGCGGGTATTTAATGCAGCCAAAATGACGTTCGTATTCCAGATCTTTCAAAGCCCAGGTCATTCAAGAGTGGGGCCAACCCGTAGCTTCGATTGCCAGCATCGTCCTCAGTCATAGCCTCAATCCAAACCAGCTGCAAAATCCCCAACTTCACAGGGGCAGTTCAGCCCTTGCGTCGTAGTGAATATCGACTGGTAGTACCTTCGCCCGGCTTCAAGATGAGGCCCGAACGTAAAACCTTGTTCCAGCATTGTGTTCATGTCGGCCTCGGTAATGCGCATGATGTAGCTGTGCCCGGTCGTGATCAGCGCACAGTCCGCACCTTGTGTTTCGCCCATATTGAACCATTTGCCCGCATCACCATGCCCGCTTGCGAAGGTATGGCCGTTGTAATGAACCTGCCATCCACCATCGAGCAGGATCCAGGTGTCCGGTGCCGATGCTCCACCCTGGTCCTTCTTGGCGATGACCGCTCCGGCTTCGGTTTCCCATTCGTTTGAGTGGTCGATGACCCACCGCAGTTGTTCGGTCGTCAACGACGTGAAAAACGGCGTGTGGCGTAGCAAATGCAGATACGTGATTGAAGGTTTCATGGTCATTTCCTGCATGGCATCGGGCGTACGATGATCGCCGCACGCTGCAAACCCCATAGTGGTCAAAACGGTCAGGCCCGCATTTCGAAAGCGCCTGCGCAGGGTCGCCGTACCGTGGCTCAAGTTGATGTTCATCATTGTCATGCCCTATGTGATTGGCGGTCTTGTGGGAGGTCGCCGGGGGGCTTTGGCCTTTGCGTAAAACCTGGAGTGTGTGTATTCCACTTAGTCGCCGTAGTACCCCTCGGGCCGCGAGGGCAGACTCAGCGAGCAGCGACCTTGAGCAGGTCTTCCAGGCCTATGCGGCGAAGCATTTCAGCGCGTACCCGGTCGGCCATGGCATTGACGACCTGGGCACCGTCCTGGGATGGATCGATATGACACCGAAATGGACGGGTACCCAATGGCATTCCGACGATTTCGACGATGGCTTTGGCCACTTCACCGACATCCGCGTCAGCCGGTTCCAGGGCTGCCAGACCTTTGAGTGCCTGATCCGGCACACCGGAGTAAGGGCCTTCGTTGTATTCGGCGGCTCGAACCTGATCTGCAGGGGAACCGGAATGGGTGAAGTGGTTGGTGCCCTTGGTGAACGCACCCGGCACGATGATTGACGTCTCCACCCCCCAACGCGTCAGTTCGCTGGCGTAGGACACTGCCAGCGAGTCCATGGCCGCCTTGGCCGCAAAGTACGGAGCCAAATACGGTGGGGTGCCACCGCGGGCACTGCTGGAGGAAACCCACAGCACCAGCCCCCGTCCCTGTTTGCGCAGTTGCGGCAAGGCCGCTCGGTTAACGCGTTGAGTGCTCAATACGTTGATGTCGTAGAGCTGGGCGAACTGCTCGGGCGTAAAGGCTTCGGCGGGGCCAAAGGACATGTGCCCGGCATTGTGAATGATCACGTCCAGTTGGCCGCAATCGCCGATGATTTTCGCGACGCCCGCCTGGACCGACTCGGTTGAGGCGACGTCCAGTTCAACGCTGCGCAAGTCAACCCGGTGTTCGTCCGCGTAGCGCTGTGCTTCGAGTACTTGCGCTGCGTTGCGGCCCTGGGTTTCACGCATGCTGGCGTAGACGGTATGGCCAGCGTCGGCCAGGGCGCGTGCGGTGAGCGCGCCAAACCCGCTGGAGGCACCGGTAATCAGAATGACGGATTTCAAGATAAAGACCTCTCCAAAATCAGCAGATAAAACCTGCCGTCACTGCGCTGAGCAATGTGAACATCCGCTGCGATTGCTCGCAGCATGTTCACCTGCCCTGAGTCTCAAGCAGGACGGTTCAGACGAGGCCGCCGTTGACGCGCAGGATTTGTCCGTTCACCCAGGCCGAATCAGGGCCGACGAGGAAGGACACCACGCGAGAGATATCTTCTGGCTGAGCCAGGCGTTCCAGCGGAGGCATTTTGGCGAAGGTCTGGATTTGCTCTTCGCTCTTGCCATGCAAGAACAGATCGGTGGCGACCGGGCCAGGTGCCACGGCGTTGACGGTGATGTTGCGACCGCGCATTTCCTTGGCGAACACTTGGGTCAGGGATTCCACCGCTGCTTTGCTGGCGATGTACACGGCGTAACCCGGCAGGTTCATGCCGACGGTACTGCTGGAAAAGTTGATGATCCGGCCGCCATTGTTCAGGCGGGTAGCGGCTTCACGCAGCGTGTTGAAGGTGCCGCGGGCGTGGATATTGAAATTCTGATCGAACAGCTCGTCGCTGTGTTGCGCCAGCGGCATGACTTTGAGGATGCCCGCGTTGTTGACCAGCACGTCGACTTTACCCAGTTGCGCTTCGGTTTCATCAAACAGGCGGCGTACATCTTCGGCACTGGCAACATCTGCCTTTATCGCGATGGCCTGGTGTCCGGCCTGACGCAATTGGGCAACCAGAGCCGTGGCTTCGTTGGCGCTGTTGGCATAATTGATTGCGACTGCGAAACCTTCGGTGGCCAGTTGTTTGGCAATAACAGCGCCGATGCCGCGGGAGGCGCCAGTGATAATGGCAACTTTCAAATTGTGAGTCGTCATGGCTGTCATTCCTTGTGTCAGTGGGGGGTGTTTGCTGGGGACGAGGCTAATTTCACATGTTTACTCTTGGTGTTAAATGCATGAAAGTTGGCTTAACTGTTCAATAAATACCAACAATCAAAAAGAGGGCGTTCAGCGTGGATCAAGTCAAGGCGATGAAAGCCTTTGTGCGGATTTATGAGCGCAGCAGCTTCACGAAAGCTGCCGATGACTTGAACCTGCCGCGGGCGACGCTGACCCATACCCTGAATCAATTCGAGGCCTGGCTTGGTACGCGTCTGCTGGAACGCAGTACGCGAAAAGTGCGCCCTACGCTTGATGGCGAGGCGTACTACCAGCGTTGCGTGCAGTTATTGGCGGAACTGGAGGAGGCCGAGCTGGCATTTCGCGGCGTGGCCCCCAAAGGCCAGTTGCGCGTAGATTTGCATGGCACTTTGGCCAAACACTTCGTTATCCCGGCGTTGCCGCAGTTTATGGCCCGGTATCCGGAGATAGAGTTGTCCATCAGCGAGGCCGATCGCTTTGTCGACCTGATTACCGAAGGTGTGGACTGTGTCCTGCGTGCCGGAACCCTTGGTGATTCGGCATTGATTGGCAAGCGTGTGGCCAACCTTGAACAGATCACCTGTGCAAGTCCGGGGTATCTGCGCCAATACGGTGTACCGAAAAGCCTCGACGACCTGGGCCATCACCGCGCCGTGAATTACGTCTCGCGCACCACCGCCAGGCAGTTTCCGTTTGAGTTCATGGTCGATGGCCAAGTCAAGGAAGTGGTCATTGAGGGGGCGTTGTCGGTGTTTGGTGCAGAAATTTATGCGGCGTCGGCAATTGCCGGGCTCGGCATCATCCAGTGCCCGCATTACCGGATGAAAACGCAGATATCCCAAGGCCTGGTGCAGAAAATTCTCGCCGAAACGCCACCGCCACCGATGCCGGTTTCTGTGCTTTACCCGCAGAACCGGCACATGTCGCCACGGGTTCGGGTATTTGTCGACTGGTTGAGCGAGATATTCGCCGATGCATCGTGAGGGCATTGTGACGGCTCGTCTGAGTGCTTATTTCAGGATGAGCGGCCAACGTTCGTTCAGAAGGGCGGGTAATCCCCCCATTTTTAGCATTCACCAAGCATAGAGGTCAGGCGGGGCAGTCCCTTTTTTACCCGGCAGATGATTGGGTGACTGATTTTAATCATGGTGTCCGTGAGTGGTTTATCGGTATGCGATCGGCAGTAAATATTCAAAGAGCGGCGGATTTTTAATCTGCTCACCCCGTTGGCCGTTGATATCAACCACGGATCGGCACTCATCGATAAGGCCAACGCAGTGCTCTTGGGCGCTCTGACAATTTGGCTTTGCACATGGGGGCAAGCGGACCCCTCAACTACCAGATCTACCTGCTTCGAAAAATCTAGTTCCCTAGCGAGAGGTTTCGTCGTTGGTATAGGAAACGTCCTAAATCATTTCCCTCTGAGAAACTTAAAACTTACGCCATCCACGGGCGCTCCTAGGCATTTTTCTACGAGTTGCCCCTGTCAAAAGGCTTTGGCTCACACAGCAAGGTTTGCGAACCAAGGATGGAGCAAGCATGTCGGCATCTCACCTCGCTAAGAGGTTTTACTGTTCAACTTTACTGGCTGGCTTGGCCGGGGTGAGTTCCCTTGTGGCCGAAGCGGGCCCGACGCCGGGTGAGCAGGATCTGATTCGTGATCGTCAAGAACGTCTGCTCGAAGAGCAACGGCGCCGGCTTGAGGAGCTTCAGGAGCTTCCCGGCAAACAGATTTCTCCTACGGCTCCAGCTCAGCCAGCCGACAGTCGCTGTTTCCCCATAGAAGAAATCGAGCTCAAGGGCGCCGACAGCCTGTCCGCCAGTGAGCGCGAATCGGTGTTCCAGTCCTATATCGGCCAGTGTCTGGGCGTGTCTCAGCTCAATGAACTACTCAAGGTCATCACTAACCAATATATCGACAGGGGTTTGGTGACCAGTCGTGCTTACTTGCCGCAGCAGGACCTTTCCCAAGGGCATCTGCAAGTCCTGGTGGTTGAAGGCAAGCTTGAAAGTTTCAAGGGCGACGACAACAGCAAGCTATCCAGCCGCGAATTGGCCATGAGCTTTCCCGGTCAGCCTGGTAATCAGCTGGATTTGCGGGAAATCGAGCAGGCGATTGATCAGCTCAACCGCTTGCCATCCAACCAGGCACAAATGGAACTGGCACCGGGCAGTGAGGTGGGGGGGAGTGCGGTAGTGGTCAAAAACGCGCCTCAAAAGCCCTGGCGTGTCGGCTTGTCGCGTACTAATGACGGTCAGAAAAGTACCGGTGAACAGCAGTGGGGCACGGGGTTTGAGTGGGACAGCCCGCTGGGTCTGGCCGATCAATTGGTGCTGCGTGGGGGCCACGATGCAATCAGTGACCACCGGAAAACTTCGAAAAATGCGAGCTTCTACTACAACCTGCCGTGGGGCTGGTGGAACTTCGCTTATACCTACAGCCAAAGCGATTATCGCTCGGTCGGCCAGGCCAATACGTTTGATTTCAAACAAACCGGGGACAGTGCAAACCATCAACTGCGTGCCGAGCGGGTGGTCCATCGCGACGCGATGAGTAAAACCTCCCTCAACACCGGTCTGGCGCATATGCGTTCCAATAACTACGTAAGCGATTCACGACTGCGCAACAGCAGCCACCGTCTTAGCGAATTCCAGGTTGGCATCAACCACGGTCGACGTATCGCGAGTTCCTTCGTCAACCTCGATGTCGGTATGCAAAACGGTATCGGCGCCTTCGATGCCCAGGGGGAGCACAGCCCCGAGCGGGGCATGCCAGAGGCCCGCTACCGTAAATACACCGCGACCATCAGCTATTTACAGCCTTTCAAGCTGTTGGGTGAGTCCTTCAGCTTTACCAGTATGGCCACCGGTCAACGCAGTGAGGATGTGCTGTTTAGTCCACAACGCTTAAGCCTGGGCGGTACAGCCTCGGTACGGGGCTACAAGGACCAGCAACTTGCCGGCGACAGCGGCGGTTATTGGCGCAATGACCTGCGCTGGTCGCGTCCGGTGACGTGGGAGTGGCTGCGCCCGGTATTTACCGATTACGGCACCAGCCTTGGCTACGACCAGGGCGTGATTCGCCACGGGCGTTACAACCGCGAGGTACATGGCCGGGTCTCCAGCAATTCGCTGGAGTTGTTTGCCCGGGGCCGCAACCTCAGCGCCAGTGTGACCCTGGCTCATTCCCTGGAGCGACCGGATGTGCTCAGCGAGCCTGAGGCACCGATTTATTTCCGTATGGATTTTTTCCTGTAATTCAACGCTGTGTTGTATTGAGAAACAGACATGGATGATCGACATTTAGCCTTTTTGGCCCGCCAGCCTTCAGCAACCCTTCAGCCCTGGGAATCCTTTTTGGGAGTACCCAAACGTGGCCTGGCCCTTATTTTGGCCAACACGATGTTCTGGCAACCTTTGCTTGTGCAGGCCGAAAACATTGTCGTCAGTCGGCCAGGGTGATCGTGGCCAACCCGTACGGTATTACCTGTAATGGCTGCGGTTTTATCAACACCCCGAATGTCACGTTGACGACCGGTAAACCCATGGTCGGAGGCTTGCTGGCTGAAACCATGGGGGGGGAGACTTCAAAACCGGGGCTTTGGCGGGCGGTGCCAACGAAGCGCTGGTTGGTCACTTGAATGGCTTGGTCCAAGGTGATGAAAAACTGCTGACCATGAGTTCCCAGATCGTTGGTGTGCTGGCGGCTGCCGCTCAACATGATGTGGACGCCAGCAAGCTTGAGAAAGGCAAATGGATTGCGCAGAACCTGACGCAGTACAACTTCCTTAACCATCTGCCGCCTGGCTTGGTTGAGTATGGACAAGCGGCAACTACCCTCGCAACAGATATGCAAAGCAAGGGCGCTACGGGTGATGAAATAGCTCAGGCGCAACTGGAGTTGGCCCGAGGGCAAGGGTTTGATGGTGTCCAACCGGCTACTGAGTTCGTTGAGGCTTGGGGCATGTTTATGGCCGGCGAGCTCACAGGGGCGGCTCTCGCGGGTATATTGTGGCGCCTCGGGTCTTGGGGGGTAAAAGGCGCTGAAATAACTACGCTAGCGAACAAACCTTTAGGTCTTGGTTCGACGGGTAGGTCTGCACCTGCTAACTTGAGTGAAAAGCTTGCAATGGAGCAGGCTATTTCGAACCCTGCTGCTGGTCGCCCACTGACTGTCCCAATGACTGATCCCCGATGGCCGGCAAATGATGGTTGGGTGAAATCGGCCCAAAATATAAATGGAATCGAAATTCACTATGTAAGAAACTCCATAACTGGAGCCATTGATGATTTCAAATTTAAGTGAGTAAAACTATGCTTGCCTTATGTCAGGCTAATCTCGGTAGTGCTATTCCAGCCAAGGAGCGCTATTTGGGTGAGGTTGATCAAACTGACTACTCCCCTTTAAGTATTGGTGGGAGTTATGTGGTGTATGGTCTGCTGTGTGTTTTTGAACGAGTGGATTTTTTAGTTCGAGCGCCTGAGCAACCACCTTTCTGGGCTCCGAGCAGTCTGTTTCAGTTGGTTGATGCTAGAATTCCAGCCGGCTGGCAGCTTTGTATTACGCAAACGCGCCCTGATTATAAGTGTCTTTTTGAAGCTTTTAAAATTAGCCATGTTATAGGCTATCCGCTACTGGTTAATGAGTATGAGCATTATATAGGGGTTGTTGAACGGGACCCAGTGGAAGTACTGCGATTCCTGGAAGAAGTGGAGCGCATAGCAGAACCATGGGGTTAGGGTATGGTCAGCATATAATTGGTGGTTTGGGAGGTGGAGATGTCTTCCTAGTTTGTGCTGATTAAAACTCAAATGGTGTGAAAGTAACGGGGGCCTATCTAATAACTGTTAACTTCGTTCGTGCTGCCCTCAGCGGAACGGTATTGAAAGGCGTTTTTTTCTCGTGCGACAGCTATTCAAGACTATCTATTTTAATAGTGCTGACTACGAGACCCAGCACATAGCTTTCAGCCAAGGCAGGTTCTTAGCCTTTGAGAGTTAACTTAGGGAACACCAAGAGCCCAACCCGAGCTCTTGCGTGACTCCCATTAATTGCATGCGTTGCGTCAGGCTGGTAGTGATTTCCCAGCGCGGCCCTCCCTTAAACCCCTTTGGTATTCGGCAGCAAGATGGTCAATACCCCCAGCAGCGGCAGGTAGGAACAGAGTCCATACACATACTCGATGCCCTGGATGTCCGCCAGATGCCCCAGCAACGCGGCGCCAATCCCGCCAAAACCGAACATCAAGCCGAAGAACACACCGGCAATCATGCCGACGTTACCGGGTACCAGTTCCTGGGCATAGACGACGATGGCAGAGAACGCCGACGCCAGAATAAATCCAATAACCATGCTCAATACGCCTGTCCAGAACAGGTCCACATAAGGCAAGGCCAGTGTAAAAGGGGCTGCCCCCAGGATCGAGAACCAGATGACTTTTTTGCGCCCGATCCTGTCGCCAATCGGGCCACCAAAGAAGGTACCTGCTGCCACTGAGCCGAGGAACAAGAACAGGTAAAGTTGAGAGCTGGCCACTGACAGGTGAAATTTCTCGATAAGGTAGAACGTGAAATAACTGGTAAAGCTGGTCATGTAGAAGTATTTGGAGAACACCAGCATTGCGAGCACCACCAGTGCAAACGTTACTCGTCCCTTGGACAGGCCGTGGCTCGCCTGGCTGCCCTGTTTAAGCTTGAACAGGGCCAGGTGGTTGCGATACCAGCGGCTCAAGCCGTACAGCACGAAGATGGCGAAGGCGGCAAACAGGCCAAACCAGGCGACATGCCCCTGGCCATAAGGGATCACGATGGCCGCAGCCAGCAGCGGGCCGAATGCGCTACCGGCGTTGCCGCCGACCTGGAAGGTTGACTGGGCCAGGCCATAGCGCCCGCCTGACGCCAGTCGCGCCACACGGGAGGCCTCGGGGTGGAAGGTCGATGAGCCGATGCCGACAAGGGCGGAGGCCACCAGGATCGACGCAAAGCTGGCGGCAAAGGCCAGCAGCAGGATGCCGATCAAGGTGCACACCATGCCCGCCGGCAGCAGCCAGGGTTTGGGGTGGCGATCGGTGTGATAACCCACCCAGGGCTGCAGCAGGGAGGCTGTCAGCTGGAAGGTCAAGGTAATCAGCCCCACCTGGGTAAAGCTGAGCCCATAGTTGGCCTTGAGCATGGGATAGATCGAGGGAAGCACGGCCTGGATCAGGTCGTTGATCAAATGTGCCAGCGCGCAGGCGCCGATCACCTTCATGACCAGCGGGCTCGCTTGTTGGGCCACTGAGGCTGACGCAGACGCAGAGGCCGGGGATGCGGTTGTTGTAGACATGGCAAATCTTCCGGGGCGATAGGGGTGCGAGCTCAATGCTCGACGCTATCCTAGAATTCGCCTGCATGCCTGTCTCGCTGTATAAGGGAGCAAACCATCGCAAAAGGGGCGTCGCGATCAAACCACTCAATGATTTTTTGCTGGAGATCGATCGGAGCAACTGGACGGTGATCGGCAGCGCGACCGATTATCCTCAGGACTGGATCATCCCGGCCCATACTCATGAGAAGCATCAACTGCTGTATGCCATTGCAGGTGTCATGGTGGTTTACAGCGAGTCGAGCCAGTGGACCGTTCCCTCCAATCGGGGGGTGTGGATGCCCAGCGGCAGGGTTCATTCGATCCGCTGTGTGGGGCCGCTGAAAATGCGCAGTGTGTTTGTGCGACCCGATGCACTTGTGGACCTGCCTGCCGAGATAAGGGCCGTGAGCATCTCGCCGCTGTTGAGCGAGTTGATCAAGGTTGCCGTGGGCCTGAAGCTGCCATATACCGCGCACACCCGCGAAGGTCGGGTGATGCAGCTGATTCTGGACGAGTTGGCTCTACTGCCCGCATTACCCTTGCATCTGCCCCGGCCAGCCGATCATCGCATCAACGATATTTGCCTCAGGTTGCAAAAAAATCCCGCCGACAGTTCGACGCTGGCTGACTGGAGTACCCATCTGGGCCTCGACGAAAAAACCATCCAGCGCCTGTTTCGCAAGGAGACCGGCATGACCTTCGGCCAGTGGCGCCAGCAGGCGCGTTTGCTGCTGGCGGTTGAGCGCATGGCGGTGGGGGAGAAGATTATCGATGTGGCGTTTTCACTGGGGTATGAAAGTCCGAGTGCGTTCACCAACATGTTCAAAAAGCAGTTCGGCAAAACCCCCAGCCATTTTTTCAAATAGCCTTTCGCTCGCTTCTAAGAACCGCTACACACCTTGGCAGCAACCGGGTCGTCGGGGATAAACGAGTCCTTGGCTGAGGGTTTAAGCACCACGTAGCCGCGGCGCCAGGGCTGGTCATCGACCATGCTCCAGCGATGCCCCGTACCGGTGTTGTCTTCGGCGATCAGCACTTCGCCCGGATGCAGGGTGAATTTCTCGCCATTGCGGGTCGCGAATGCCAGCGTGCCCGACAACGTGATGACGTACTGCGGCTCCGGGTCGTTGTGCCAGTCATAGGAAGCATGCGCCGGGCTTTGCTTGAAATGGATGGCGGTCACGTCGTTGCGCATGTTCTGGTCGATACGGCCTTGCAGAACATGGGAGGCGTTGTCCGCACCCGTACACAATTTGTAGGCCTTGATGGTGTCGGTAGTGGAGGTGGCGGCCTGGGCACCGCTCAGGGTCGCCAGGGTAATGGCTACCGCCGCCGCCGTGCGCAGGCCCAGGCGGTGGATTGCAATGCGCTGCGGTGCGCGAGTGTGCTTATGCATGGAGCAGGGTTCCCTTGTGCTGAATTGACGTGACAGGCAGTCATGTTCTGCGGGGGAGCGGCTCTGGACAATTAACAATTTGTTTATGGGTTATAAAAGCCCGACTGATCGAGACGGACTTTTGGTGAGCGCTGATGGGGTTGGTTGCCCGCTCATGCCATTGCCAGCATTCAGCGTTACTGCAAATGTGCCTTGAGTTCTTGCGAGGCTTGCAACATGGCAGAGCGCACTGCAGGCACCTGGCTGACCACGTTCAAAAGACCAAAGTCGTGAATCATGCCGTTATAGCGAACCGCAGTGACCGGTACTCCTGCCTGATCCAGCTTGCGGGCGTAGGCTTCGCCTTCGTCACGCAGTACATCGGCACTGGCGGTTTGTACCAGTGCAGGTGGCAGCCCCTTCAACTGATCCACCGATGCGCGAAGTGGCGAGGCGTAGAGGTCGGCACGTTGCTTGGGGTCGGTGGTGTAGTTGTCCCAGAACCACTTCATCATGTTGCGGGTGAGAAAGTGGCCCTCGGCAAATTGCTTGTAGGATCCGGTATCAAAGTTGGCATCAGTCACTGGCCATAGCAGCACCTGGTATTTGATCGCCGGTGTGCCTTTGTCTTTGGCCATCAGGCTGACCACAGCGGCCATATTGCCGCCCACGCTGTTGCCTGCAACGGCCAGGCGTTTGCCGTCTACATTGATTTCGCTGCCGTGCTCGGCCACCCACTGGGTTGCCGCGTAGGCCTGGTTGATGGCTGTCGGGTACCTGGCTTCGGGGGAGGGGGTGTAGTCAACATACACCGCCACTGCCCCGGAACCCGCGACCAGGTCGCGTATCAGGCGCTCGTGGGTCGGGTAGTCTCCCAGCACCCAGCCGCCACCGTGGAAGTACATGAACACGGGCAAGATGCCTTTCACGCCTGCCGGGCGCACGATGGTCAGGTTGATATCCTGACCCTCGACGGAAATGGTCTTTTGGCTGATATCGGCTTTGGGCAGAGTCAGCTCTACCCCCGACTGGGCACTCGCCAGCACCGCACGCGCATTTTCAGGCGAGAGCTTCTCGATGGGTGTGCCGCCACTGGAATTCAATGCATTAAGGAAGTTCCGGGTGTTGTGTTCAATACCGGTGTCAGTTGCTGCGAACGCGCTGCCTATAGATACAGCGAGGATTGACCCCGCCAGGATTTTAACAAGAGTGCTCATGTTTTTATCTTCATCGCAGTGGGTTGAGCGTACACGTACGGGTGTACATCGCAATTGCCTAAATGGGCGACGAAGTTATGCTCAAGCTGGCTGAAAGCGTCAACTTCCAGACTGTTAGAGGATTTGTAGTCGGAAAAACCAGCGGCTCATTCTGTATTTGTTTTTCACGACAGTTGTTTGATGAGCGTTTACAAGTTGCCCGGGTTTTATCTGGCGAGCGCAAGCCAACTCATTACCGTTAAGGGTGGCAATGAGCTGAAAGCCGCGCCTGCGCAATAATCAGCCCTTGGCCACCCCCACCCGCCACTGCGAAGGGGGCACCAGGCCGTTGACCAGGTAGTTGCCGACAATGCGTGACTTGTAGACCCGGGGGTTGTGGTTGGCCAGGGTGCGGGCGTTGCGCCACAGGCGGTCCAGCGCCTTGTTGCTGGCGGTGGCACTGGCGCCCAGGGCATCGAACAGCGCCGTAGTCGCGGCCAGGGTGGCGTCTACCACGGGGTTGACCGCCAGGCACACTTCCAGTTCGGCCAGTGCCACCTGCGGGTCTTCATGGGTCAGCGGCTGCTCACTGGCAATGGTGTATTGCGCGGTGCTTTCCAGGCGCTGCGCCGCGTACCGGGCAATGGCCTGTGCTGCATAGGCCTGGCTGGCCACCTCGCCAATCACTTGCAGCAATTGCACGTCCTGCGCGGCGCTGTCGGCATTGCCCGTAGAGAAGGTTCTGGAGCGGCTGTGCAGTTCGTCGGCACCACTCAAGGCGGCGCGGCGGGCGATGCCGGCCAGGGTGCTCAGGTGGTAGATCTGGAAGAACGATTGGCCATAGGCAAAACGCTGGTCGGTGGCGCGGGGTTCATCGTTCACCCGCACGTTGTCGAAAATGCAGGTGCCGCTGGCCGTCAGACGCTGACCAAAGCCGTTCCAGTCATCAATGATTTGTACGCCGGGGGCCTTGAGATCGACCACTACGCTGTACAACGTGCCATCGTCACCGGTGCCGATGGTGTTGATCAGGTCACTGTAAAGGGCGCCGGTGGTGTAGAACTTTTTCCCGCTGATACGCAGCGAGCCGTCTTCAGCCCGGTGGATGCGGGTTTCGAATTCGCCACGGGTCTGGGTGCCCACCTCGGTACTGCCCGGCGACAGTAAAACGCCCTGGCTGAGTGTGTCCAGCCAGCGGGCCTGCCAGTCGAGATTTTTCGAGACCAGCACTTCTTCGCAGAACCCAAAATGCCCGCGCAAGGCCTGGGTGATGTTGGAGTCGGCTGCGGACAATTCGGTCAACAGGGCGAGCAACTCAACCAGCGTGGCGTCCTGACCGCCATAGCTGGTCGGCAGACGCCAGCGCGGCAAGCCCAGGGCGTTCAGTTGCTGGATCACCTTGCCCAGGTGGCTGCGCGAACCATCAGCTTCGGCGGCTTGTGCGCCGATTTGGGCAAACAGCGGGCGAAAGGGAGCGGCCAGTTGTTCGTAACGGGCGCTTGGGGCGCTGCCCCAGATATCAAGTTGTGGATTAGGCATGCAGTCTGACCTTGCCGGGCCTGCGCTCAAAGGCGCGCTGGCGCTGAAATGAGTGAAGTAAATACGGTTAGGCCCAGTGGTCTGGTGAAGCCACCCTAATACTAGATTGGTCAAATGCTTAATACCAAAAACAGCTAACCAAATACCCGGACAGGGTTCTATGGATATGCCTTAAAAGTATTGGTTGCTTATGTCTTTATTGCGCTAGCTTCTAAAAACGCCACGCTTGGCGACTCAAAAAGCCTCTTTTCTCAAAGCCAGACTGCATGCCTACAGATGGTTGATTCAGCTGTTAACTCTGTAGGAATTCTTAATGACAACACGTCAAAAATTGTTCGGCCTGTTGGGTCTGGCCTCTCTGGTGCTGCATGGCACTCCCGCCTGCGCCGCTACCCCGCAGACCCTGGTGGTGGGCGATCAGTTCTTCTCCAACCGCATTGTTCTCGAACTCTCGGGTGAGCTTAAAGATTTGCCCTATACCATCGATTTCAAGCGCTTCAATACCGGTTCGCCGGTAGCCTCGGCCGTCGCCAGCGGCGCCCTGGATATTGGCGTGGTAGGCGATACCCCGGTGATCAGCCTGGCGGCCAACGGTGCCCCGGTCAAAGTCGTGGCCAGCACCCAGACCAGCCTTAACGGTGTCGGCATTGTGGCCCGCCCGGGCATCCATTCGGTGGCTGACCTCAAAGGCAAGACCGTGGCGATCTGGAACGGCTCCTGGAGTCAGCAGATGATGTTCAAGGCCCTGGATGAAGCAGGCGTGCCACGTGACAGCGTGAACTACAAGTTCCTGTTGCCGGCGGAAGCCAGCATGGCCTTGAGCCAGGGCGATATCGATGCCTTCGGCACGTGGGAACCCTATGTGTCGCTGCAGGAAAAAGAAGGCAGCACCCTGATCCGCAACGCCAAGGGGCTGATGAGCGCACCGACTTATGTGGTTGCCTATGAGCCGGTGCTGGCGCAAAAGGGCGAGATCATCAAGGACTTTGTTGCGCGCCTGACCCGCGCCCGGGAGTGGAGCCAAAGCCATGTTGATGAATACGCTGCCGCCTGGTCCAAGGCCAACCAGTCCTCCCCGGAAATCGCCAAGGCCTGGTTCAAGCGTGACGCCATTACCGTGTTGCCGATCTCGCCCACCATTGTCAGCGAAGCCCAGGCCACTTCTGACTTTCTATACGACGCCAAACTGCTGAAAAAGCCGTACGACGTCACTCCCATGTTTGACCGCGCACTCTGACAACCAAGGAAAACCTTATGGCCAAGCAAATGGCACTGGCGGGGTTTATGCTTTCGGGCCCCGTGGTACATAGCCACGCGGTGTGGCGTCACCCGCAAACCCATAGCCACTTTCTCGACCCCGACTACTACATCGAAATAGCCAAGACCCTGGAAGAGGGTTGTTTTGACCTGTTGTTTTTCGCTGATCGCCTGGCGGTCGGCGATCAGGCCGGGCAATCCCGGGCGCGTTCCTTCGAGTTGGGTGCGCAGGATGCGGCGCGGCTCGATCCGCTACCGATTCTCAGCTTGCTGGCCGGTCACACCAAGCATATTGGCCTGGGGCTGACACGCTCTACCACCTACTACCAACCGCCCCATGTGGCGCGGGCCATCGCCTCCCTGGACCATATCTCCAGAGGTCGCAGCGCCTGGAATATCGTGACCTCGATGAACGACAGCGAAGCGCGTCTGTTCGGCCATGCCCAGCACCTGGCCCACGATCAGCGCTACGCCCGCGCCGATGAGTTTGTCGAACTGGTGCTCAAACTGTGGAACAGCTGGCAGCCGGATGCGCTGGTGCTGGACAAGGTGCGCGGCATCCTCGCCGACCCGAGCAAGATCGATGCCTTCAAGCACAGCGGCACCTACTTCGACTGCGAAGGCCCGCTCAATATTCCGCGAGTGCCACAGGGCCAGCCGGTGCTGATCCAGGCCGGAGCCTCGGGGCGGGGTCGCCAGTTTGGTTCACGCTGGGCTGAAGTGATTTTCAGCATCAACAGCCGGGTAGAGCGCATGCTCGAATTCCGCCAGGATATCCACCAGCAAATGCGCGCCATTGGCCGCAACCCGGATGACTGCAAAATCCTCACGGCGGTCATGCCATTTATTGGCGGCACTGAAGCTGAAGCGATCAAAAAGCGCGATGAGCACAATGCATTGGCCAACCCTGAACTGGGGGTTATCACCCTGTCGACCCAGTCCAATTTCGACTTTACCCAATTCCCGCTGGACACCCGCCTGCTGGATATCGCCCGGCACTCGGCCACCCCCGACGTGATTGCGCAAAAACTGCGTCTGGAACGTGACATCACCCTTGGCGAGTACGGTGCGATCATGGCCGCCAGTATCCGCGTGCCGCAATTGGCGGGGACCGCAGAGAGCGTGGCGCAGCAATTGATCGACTGGCTGGAGTTGGGTGCCTGTGACGGTTATGTGGTGTCGCCTGCCTATCTGCCCGGCACTTTCACCGAGTTCACCGAATCGGTGGTGCCGATCCTGCAACGCCGCGGTTACCTGCGCAGCGCCTATGAACACCCGACCTTGCGTGGGCATCTGGGGTTGAAAAGTTTCAATTGAAACCGGAGTGCGAGGGGGGCAATCCTGAACCCCTCGCCAATGATGGATTGCTCGATAGCCCCTGAGGCCGGTTCCTTTACAGAATATTCAATGGGTAGCTGACAATCACCCGATGCTCGTCGCAGCCTCGCTCCGCTCGACAGCGGCTACAGGTGCTTGGCAGTTGTGCAAGGACTGTAAAGTTGGGTAAATCTTGGCTTCGAGCCTTGCTCGCACTGGTATAAGGGCGGCGTTTTGTCCCTGTTGAAAATGAGCGTTCGGTCATGAAATTGAAGTCTGTTGTTAAAGCGATGGTTGTAGCGGTGGCGGTATCGGCCTTGTCAGGCTGCTGGATGTTTATGCCGCCAGGCGGCATAAACACTGTCTCTTATACACATCT